>DIAL01000110.1:10133-10388 GCA_002414705.1 Flavobacteriaceae bacterium UBA5079 | reverse complement strand
TGTAAGTGAATTAATTGTTTTAAAATAGATTCCAACTCATTAGTTAGGTTCGGAATTGCTGACACCCTTTTTTTATGAATTGCCTCTGACAAGGCATCAATACGTTTTTTTACGGTTGTTAATTCTGCTTCTTTATCGGCAATGGTATCGTCCAATTTTTCGGTGACACTTACTTTTTCTGATAAATCATTTTTTATGACAATTAATTCACTTACATCGTTAACAAAATGCTTTTTAAGCAATGTATTTATAACT
>DIAL01000110.1:6896-10015 GCA_002414705.1 Flavobacteriaceae bacterium UBA5079 | reverse complement strand
ACTTCTAATTTATTACCAACTAGTGTAAGTTTTTCTGGATCTAAATCCAAAGTATCTTCCAGCGCTTCTATTTCTGTAAAAATATCATTGATTTCTATAGAACTACTTGTTATTCTATTAAAAACATCTTCATATTTTGATGAAAATTTCGATATTTTCTGCAAACTATTTTTAGCTGCCAATAATGCAGACATAACACCTATTTGCTCGTCATTTAAAAGCTGATTAACGTTTGTTAATTGCTCTTTAATATCTTCAACATTATTAAGTGTTTCGTACGTTTCTTCTAGTTCTTGCAGCTCGCCTTCTACTAATTTTGCCTCTTCTAATTCTTTTAATAAATACGAATTATAGTCGTGTTCTTTTATAGCTTCGGCTTGAAATTTCAAGAGTTCATCATATTCCTTTTGATGAGTTTTGAAGATTTTTAAAGCGTCTTTATAATCTTGTAATTCCTGACTGTTTTTTGCTAATGCATCAATAACCTGAAACTGATATGCATCATCTACCAATTGCATGGTTTCATGTTGCGAATGAATATCAATTAATTGGGTTCCTAATGTTTGTAATCCACTTAAATTTACTGGTGAATCGTTTACAAAAGCGCGCGATTTACCCGATGGCAAAATCTCACGTCTTATAATGGTTTGCGCATCATAATCGAAATCTAATTTTTTGAATAGCGCTTCTAACTTGTAATTGGAAACATCAAAAACAGCTTCAATAACGCATTTGGCATCACTGTTTTTTAAAGCGCTTAAATCGGCTCGTTTTCCCAATATGAGAGATAAACCACCTAATAATATAGATTTTCCAGCACCTGTTTCTCCAGTAATGATAGTCAAACCTTGGTTGAAATTTACCTGAAGATGGTCTATTAATGCGTAATTTTTTATGGATAAAGCTGTTAGCAAGACTTTTTAGATTATAAGATTACTATAAATATAACATCTACTTAAAGGGATAAATATCTTAAAACTTTATATTTCGCCATTTACTTGAATACATTGGCGCTACACGGTTTAAGGTAGAGATTAATTTGGTTATTTCTACGTTTGGACCACTTGAGAATATTTGCTCAATCTCATCACCTTTTGCATCAAAAAACGTTCGTAATAAAAACGAATTAGGACGACGTCTGTTCATGGCCTCAAACTCTTCAACAGAGCTCGCAATAATTACTTTAGCGGCTTTTTGGTCTGCACTCATAGTATCAAGACCCGAACGATGATAATCATACATGACCTTGCGATATTCCTTGAAAGTTGGCGACAATAAATTATCAATTAAAGCAAATCGTGTTTGTAAACCATCTTCTAGCTTCCAACCTCTTGCATTTTCTTGTTGCGAATAATTTACAATAGTTTGCGCTTGTTTTAAATAGGAGTCGCCTCCTTGAAATTCAAAAGTATCTGCATCTAATCCTAATATCATGTATACATGAAAGGCTAGCACTGAAACGAGGTTTGATTCAAATTGATTTTGATTATAAAGTAAGTTTTCAAACTCCACATACTTAAATGTAAAGTCTTTATCATTTATGTTATAAACAGGTGTATTGTATGACGATCCATAAACTGGACGAGATGATTGTACTTGGATGGTTGCTTTAAAAATATCTCCAGAAAATTCTGTGATATTTATAAACATTCCGCACTCAATACGTTCTTGAGATCCGAACTCTTTTTTTGTCCATTTAGTTGTATTTACAAATTCTTTTAATTGTTTTTCAAGAGTTTTAAAAATTTGAAAATTTTCGTTACCTGTAAATTCTGCATTAACAACAACATTACAATTTAACTCCTGACCGTAAGTTGAAAGGGAAATAAAAACTAAAAAAAATACAAAAATTCTATGCATGCAATTGGTTTATTATAGCATTTAAAATATCTACAGCAACGGCTTCTTTGGACTTTAAATCGAACATTGTAATAGTTTCATCAACATCAATAAGTGTTATCTTGTTGGTGTTCGATTTAAATCCGGCACCTTTGTCCTTTAGCGAATTTAACACAATTAAATTTAAATTCTTCGCCTTTAGTTTACCTTTTGCGTTTTCAATTTCATTATTTGTTTCTAAAGCAAACCCGACTAAAAACTGATTTTCTTTTATACGTCCTAGAGACGCTAAAATGTCTTTGGTTTTCACTAGCTCTAAAGATAACGTTTTTTCGTTCTTTTTTATTTTTTGGGTGGCTGCAATTTTTGGTTTATAATCTGCTACTGCTGCTGCTAAAATAGCAATATCAACCGTTTTAAAATAAGTATGTGCTGCGTTATACATCTCTTCTGCTGATGTAACGGGTATAATTTGCACAAGACTGTGGGTTAATTTTTGATGTGTTGGTCCAGAAATTAAAACAACCTCTGCGCCTAAATTAGCTGCTGCTTTAGCAATTTCGAAACCCATTTTTCCACTAGAATGATTTCCTATAAAACGAACAGGATCTATAGCTTCATATGTTGGACCAGCCGTAATAAGTACTTTTTTACCACGAAGTGGTAGTTTATTTAGAATATCGTTTTCTATAAATGAAACAATATCTTCGGGTTCTGCCATACGTCCTTCACCCACTAAACCGCTAGCTAATTCACCACTGGTTGCTGGAATCATTGTATTTCCAAAGCGTTGTAAGGTACTAAATGACTCTAAAGTAGAAGGATGTTTATACATATCCAAATCCATTGCTGGCGCAAAATACACAGGGCATTTAGCCGAAAGATAGGTTGCTAACAAAAGATTATCGCAAACGCCATGCGCCATTTTAGATAAGGTATTGGCCGTGGCAGGTGCAATAATAAGTAAATCGGCCCAAAGACCTAATTCTACGTGGTTATTCCAGGTTTCATTATCATCATCAGGATTTGTAAACGATGAATGCACTGGATGTTTGGAGAGTGTGGAAAGCGTTAAAGGCGTAACAAAGTCTTTAGAAGCAGGTGTCATGACAACTTTTACGTCTGCACCTGCTTTTATAAAAGCTCTAACTAATGTCGCTGTTTTATAAGCGGCTATACCAGCACTAATGCCTAGTAATATTTTTTTACCGCTTAATAGTGACATATAGTTGTTATTCCTGTGTATCGTCTTCAGTGTTTCTGTAGTAAATTTTATCATC
>DIAL01000110.1:6230-6751 GCA_002414705.1 Flavobacteriaceae bacterium UBA5079 | reverse complement strand
TTCTGTAGTAAATTTTATCATCTAACCACTCTTGAACTGCTAGTGCATGTGGTTTTGGTAATTTTTCGTAAAATTTAGAAACTTCAATTTGCTCTTTATTTTCAAAAATCTCTTCAAGACTATCGTTATAGGTAGCAAATTCTTCTAATTTCTCAATTAGTTCCTTCTTAATTTCAGAATTTATTTGTTCCGCGCGTCTAGATATAATTGAAATCGCTTCGTAAATATTATCAGTAGGTGCATCAACTTTATTTCTATTGTAAGTTGTTGTGTTTACTGGCGCATTAATCTTCTTTAAATCCATAAATAAGTATATTAACTTTTTGTAATGTAATTTTCTAATTCTTTTTCAATCTCTTCAACCATTTTGTCTGCTTTTTCTAAATATTCAGAATTAGCATACGAACTTTTAAAACTGTAATAATATGATCTAGCATCCTTTAAACGCTGTTCTTTTTTGCTTAACACACTATTGATAGCTAATTGATAAGCCGAATCAAATCTAATAAAATAGGCTTCTT
>DIAL01000110.1:5246-6157 GCA_002414705.1 Flavobacteriaceae bacterium UBA5079 | reverse complement strand
CTCTATAAATAGTTCCCGGAAAGTCAAATATAAAGTTATCAATTGCTTTTATTGGCGCATTAAAATCACGAGTAAATCCAGCAATAGTATTATATTGTTTTGCTACACTAAATGCTTTTTTTTCTAGTTTAAAGTCTAACTCCTTTACCAACTTATTGGCTTCTGGTAAATATTCGGATTCTGGATATAAGTTAATAAATGTTTGAAATTTATCTATCGCTTCTTTAGTTTCCTGCTGCTCTTTTGAAAAAACTGGTGATAACTTATAAGCACTTTTGGCGCTTAAAAAAGCAGCCTCCTCAACTTTTTCGCTATTAGGATATGCATCAACAAATCGTTCAAAATGATAACTTGCTAAATACCAGTCTTTTTGCTCATAATAGCATTTAGAGTTAAGATAAGATAATTTTTCTGCTTGAGGCTTACCTCTATATACTGGCAATATATCCTCAAACAACTTATTTGCTTTCGTATACTTACCTGCATCATATAATGCTTCTCCAGTTGTAAATTTGGTAGCAACATCAGTTGATTTTAAGGCCTTTTGATATTCACTACAAGAACTTAAAAGTGTGCAAGTTAGAATTATGTAAAAAAATTTCTTCATAGTTTTTAAACAGTTGGCAAAATTAAGTTAATAAAATGGATTTTAAAAATATTTATTTTGCTAAAATACAAGCTAAAATAAGGTATGCATTAGGATTAAGTATTATTTAACGCTTATGAGTAATTATTAACAAAATTAAGGATATCATACTTTAAAGAATCTGTTGCTTCAACCAATGGTAATCTTACAACTGATTGACATAAATTCATAGAGCTTAAAACGGCTTTAATACCAGACGGATTGTTCTCTGAGAAGATTAAACCCGTAATATCCATTAACTTATTATGAAGCTTAAAAGCATCTT
>DIAL01000110.1:4865-5083 GCA_002414705.1 Flavobacteriaceae bacterium UBA5079 | reverse complement strand
TAATTGAATCATGTTTGAAAAATCTTTAGGATACGCTTGTCCAATTACTGAAATAACACCAGAACCTCCTGCTAATGTTACTGGAAGCGCCAAATCATCATCACCAGAAATAACCATAAAATCTGATGGTTTATCTTTTAATAAACGCAGATACTGTGCCATATTTCCTGCCGCTTCTTTAACAGCTACAATATTTTTGCAAGAATTTGCTAACGCAA
>DIAL01000110.1:0-4737 GCA_002414705.1 Flavobacteriaceae bacterium UBA5079 | reverse complement strand
TCTTCCTGGCACATTATACAATACAATTTCAATTGGGCATGCTTTAGAAATTGCTTCAAAATGAGCCATAATTCCAGCTTGCGTTGGCTTACTGTAATAAGGTGAAACAGATAAAATAGCATCTATTTCTGATAAATCTGTGGCTTGAATTTCGGCAATAACTTGAGCCGTATTATTACCACCAATACCAAGAACCAAAGGAACACGCTTATCAGTTGCCTTTACTATAGTTTTAATAATTGCCTGTTTTTCGGTGGCAGTAATAGTAACACTCTCACCTGTTGTTCCAGATATGACAATGTAATTCATGCCATTTTCAATGTTAAAATTAACAATACGTGTGAGCGCTTCATGATCTACAGACAAATCTGTTTTAAAAGGTGTAACAATGGCTATTCCTGCTCCTGTAAGTTTATGTGTCATGTTTAAGTATCTTAAAAACTTGTAAATATTTTAATAATTCGGTTTTAAAAGCATTAAAATCCCGTAATTGGGTCATAATGATTAAATCGTTTAAACGCTCATCTTCTTCAAAAGTACTTACTTTAAAACGAGCTTTGGATTTAGCTGTTAGAAACTTTAAATGCAATAAATCCGTTTTATAATAACTAATAAGTAAATCGAATTCTGTATTTAAAAACGTTTCTAATTTAGCATTTATTATTATGCCTTTCCAACCTATATCTTTTGCATTGAAACAATTTTCTTCTAAAGGAAATTCACCTTTTTTAATGGCTGTGTAACTTATAATTTTTAATTTATTAGAAGAAATATGCAAACTAGTTGGTAGCGACTTAAACATCTCTAAACCCTGAAACTCATCAGCATTTACAATAACACCAACACTATCAATTACTTGTACTTTGGATGTGCCTTCTGAATTATTCAGTAACGACCGTAAGTGTTTTTTAATAGAATTTTCTTTAAAACCCTTTAAAATCATTATATCTTTATGCTTTCCACAAAGATACTAAAAGAACACAAAAAAGCGTATTAATCTTTTTGTTTATAAATATGAAATCACAGCATATACTCATCCTAATATCTACCCTTATATTATTTAATTGTAAACAAGACACTTGGCAATTAAAACAGATAAAAGGTGAACAAATTACCATAACAGATACTTTAAAACCTGATCCTAAAATTGAAGCATTCATTAAACCTTACCGAGAACATGTTAATAACGATTTAGATAGCGTTTTAAGTTATGCTGTTGCAACATATTCTAAAAGTGATGGAGAATTAAATACTGCTATTGGTAATTTATTTGCAGATGTTGTTTATGAACAAGCCAATCCTGTTTTTTATAAACGAACTGGAAAAAATATAGATATGGTTTTATTAAACCATGGCGGAATTCGTGCCATTATTTCCAAAGGACCAATTACGTCCAGAACTGCTTATGAAATTATGCCTTTTGAGAATAGTATTGTAATCGTTGGTATAAAGGGCAGCCAAATAAATCTTCTGATAAATTATTTGGCTCAAGCTAAACGTGCGCACCCAATTGCCAAACTAAATCTGGTTTTAGATGTTGATGATCAGGTTAAGGAAGCTACTATTTCTGGCAAACCAATTGATGCTAATAAAACTTATTATGTAGCAACAAACGATTACTTATATAGTGGTGGAGACCACATGACATTTTTTAAACCCGAAGAATCCATAGAAATTCTAGATTACAAAATAAGAAATGCCTTCATTGATTATTTCAAAAAGACCGACACCATTGCCCCAGTTATTGATAACCGCTTTATTAAATTAAAAAACGAATAATTATGAAACGTCGCGAATTTATTCAACAAACCTCAGCTTCCGCTGCATTCGTAACTGTTGGTGGTTTTGGTTTATCGTCTTTTTCAACAGAAACAAAATCGACAAAAATAACCATTCTACACACCAACGATGTGCATAGTCATATTGATCCGTTTGGCCCTGAAGATGGAAGAAACCCAAACAAAGGAGGTGTTGCAAGACGTGCATCATTAATTGATGCCATTCGTCAAGAAAACCCAAATACATTACTATTAGATGCAGGTGATATTTTTCAAGGCACTCCGTATTTTAATTACTATGGTGGTGAATTGGAATTTAAACTCATGAGTAAATTAAAATATGATGCAGCAACCATTGGAAATCATGATTTTGATAATGGCATAAATGGCTTATACGCACAATTACCACACGCTGAATTTCAATTTCTATCTGCTAATTACGATTTTTCAAATACCATTATGGACGGTTTTGTAAAGCCTTATAAAGTATTTAATAAAAATGGCATTAAAATTGGTGTTTTTGGTTTAGGTATTGAATTAGCTGGTTTGGTTAACAAAAATATGTATAAAGAAACCAAATATTTAGACCCTATTGAAGCTAGCCAACATATGACACGTGTGTTAAAAGAAGATGAAAAATGTGACCTAGTTATTTGCCTCTCTCATTTAGGATACTATTACAAGAATAACCCTGAAAAGATAAGTGATTTAAGTTTAGCTGTAAAAACAAAGGATATAGATTTAATTATTGGCGGTCACACGCACACCTTTTTACCAAAACCAACAGTGGTAAAAAATAGTTTAGGCAAAAATATGCTTGTTAATCAAGTTGGTTGCTACGGTATTAATTTAGGTAAAATAGATTTCTATTTTGATAAAGATAAAAAAATGACAAGTGAAGGTACTTCTATTTTAGTTTAAATTACAATGTGTTCGTTTGTCGATGTATTACCCAATACCAAACGTTTTTTCCGTTTTCTATTATACTCAATAATATAATTGAACAGAAAAAACAGACCTAAAAGATGCAATGTTTTTTCTAAAACTACAAAAGTGTAATGATAAACATAGTAATTACTGATATAATAAAGCACATCAGCAAAAACAAAGCAAAGCGCTGTAGATAAAAACAAAATTGACGCTCTAGAATCTTTACTTAAATAGGTGGCAAATGCCATAAAAGCTAGCGCCATAAGCGCAATACCTTTAACACCAAATATAGCCACTTCATTAGCATCTGGAATTTTTATTTGTAACACCAAAAACAGCTGATACATTAAATATGCATTTATAGAAAATACAAGTAATAACGAAATTGCAACCACTCTATCTATATTAAAAATTCGAATCCTAGAAACTGCCGCGTAGGCCAAACTGAAGTAGCTGATACAATAAAACAGACTCGATAAGTTTCCCATTAGTGGATTTGAAAAAAGTACGGAAGAGAAATCACCTAGAAAAGAAAACACTAAAAACATTATCATGACAGTATTTATGTATTTATTTTTAATTAAATAATACATAAACAAAAAAGGAATGAATAATGGCTTTGTTACTTGAATCAATAAATTGTTATCGCTTAAAACAGCAAAGACATTTATTAATACAAGAAAAAACAAAACGAATATAAGATTCCTGTTGTAACTAATTTTTAGCCAGTTTTTCACAGTAGATATTCATAAGTAGGTTGAAGCAAATATAAGAAAAAAAAATGATTATATCGTATTAAATGTGCGTTTCATCGAATAAAATGTTAAATTTTATCTATTTAACCACTATTAACTTGTAATGTTTGTGTTTTTTTGATTTTAAAAATTTAGGGAAGTTCAAATAAGTTTTAAGCAAAGAAATGAACTTTCTTATTTTTTACTTTAGATTGAAAGTAAAAGAAAGAAAATGCTAAAACAAACAGAATAGTTTGAGTAATATTGAGTAAATCTTGGTCTGCTATATAGAAATAGGCGACTTGTATTACTTCTGAAAAAACAATACAAATTGAACCAAAAAACAAGAGTAAGGTTTTCTTGTTATCATTATAAAAATAACTAATTAGAGACATGGTAAGTAATATTAACATGACCACATTATAAACAAGCTCTACAGCTATTAAATATTGAGAATCTAACTGAAAATCTGGGTTTACAATCGTCATAAGTACATGAATAATGTAAATATTTAGAGCCAAAAGCACAACAACATGAATAAAATAATTTTCAAACACTTTACGTAAACTAATTGTTTTCAAAACCTCAATAATCAAGAAACAATATGCCAATATGTATACAGTATTGCCAATTACATAATAAGCATCTAATTGCTCTTGACTCCAGTCTAAAGTAAAATATTCTAAAAGAGTAGAAAGTTCTGCTATGGAGAAGAAAATCAAAAACAACGAAAAGAACATGGACCTTTGTGGTACATTAATAAAATACAACAATGTAAATAATGGCGCAATTAATGACTTACTCCCATTTGACAAAAATTCTTGATCAGAAATTTGAAAAATGGCAAAAGACACGCAAAAAGAAATTATTAAAAAAATAAGAATATTAGTATTCTTCATTATACATTTTGTAGGTATTGAGAAGACAAATATAATTAAAAATTACAATTAAACGTTAAATTATGCATTTAATCGACAAAATGTCGAATTTATCAATTTGTCATGAAACCATATTTAGAAAATCCTGTTCGCTTATTATAGAAACACCTAATAAATCTGCCTTTTCCTTTTTACTTGGTCCCATATTATCGCCTGCAATAACATAATTTGTTTTTGTTGATATAGACGATGATACTTTACCGCCATTATCTTCAATCAATTTCTTTAATTCAGTTCTAGAAACAACGTGAAAAACACCTGAAACAACAAAGGCTTGACCATTCAATTTATTGGTTTGATTTGCTAATTTTTCTTGAGAAATTTCCATTTGAACACCAAAGAACCTTAAACGTTCAA
>DIAL01000156.1:15625-23276 GCA_002414705.1 Flavobacteriaceae bacterium UBA5079 | reverse complement strand
TTGGAATCTATTTTAAAACAATTGGGAATGCCAAACGCTAAATTCAATATAACACTGCAGCCTTCTGAAGCCTATTACAACAATGGAAAAGACGATATGTCATTTCTGTTTTCAGCAAATAAAGGAGGTGCCTTTAATGAGCTTAAAAAAGCAGCGTCAGGTGGCGAGTTATCCCGAATTATGCTTGCTATTAAATCCATTTTAGCCAATTACGTGCAGTTACCATCCATTATGTTCGATGAAATTGATTCAGGTGTTTCCGGTGAAATATCCAATAAAATGGGCGAAATCATGCGCGATATGAGTCAAAGTATGCAAGTTTTTACTATTACGCATATTCCGCAAATAGCAGCAAAAGGAAATACACACTTTAAAGTTTATAAAGAAGATGTAGGTGAGGTTACTCAAACCAACTTAATGCTTTTAAACCACGATGAGCGTATTGTTGAAATTGCCCAAATGCTTGGAGGTATAGAAATTTCTACTTCGGCTATGGCGCATGCTAAACAATTGTTGAATTAATACTATCTTTGAAAATCATTTAACACAAATCAACACGAGAAACTATGTCATATAATTTATTAAAAGGAAAAAAAGGAATCATATTTGGAGCTTTAGATGAAAACTCAATAGCTTGGAAAACAGCAGTACGCGTGCATGAAGAAGGAGGTACATTTGTATTAACAAACGCACCAGTTGCTATGAGAATGGGACAAATAAACGAACTAGCTGAAAAAACAGGTTCACAAATTATTCCTGCTGATGCCACATCCGTTGAAGATTTAGAAAATCTTATTGAAAAATCTATGGAGATTTTAGGTGGTAAAATTGATTTTGTTTTACATTCTATTGGCATGTCTATAAACGTTAGAAAAGGTAATCATTACACCAATCAGAATTATGATTGGACTCAAAAAGGAACCGATGTTTCAGCAAATTCATTTCATAAACTGATGCAAACTTTGTATCAAAAAGATGCTATGAATGAATGGGGAAGCATTGTGGCTTTAACTTATATGGCTGCACAACGTGTTTTTCCAGATTATAATGACATGGCAGATAACAAAGCCTTTTTAGAGAGCATTGCGCGTAGCTTTGGCTATTTCTTTGGTCGTGATAAAAAAGTACGTGTTAATACCATTTCACAATCACCAACACCAACAACAGCAGGTAGTGGAGTAAAAGGGTTTGATGGTTTTATTTCGTATGCCGAAAAAATGTCACCTTTAGGAAACGCAACCGCTTTAGATTGCGCGAATTACACCATTACCATGTTTAGCGATTTAACACGTAAAGTAACCTTGCAAAACCTATTTCATGATGGTGGATTTAGTAATATGGGAGTTAGTGATGCGGTTATGGAAACATTTACAAGAGAATAAGTTTATTAGATATACCATATAGAAAAGCCATTCTTACTGATAAGAATGGCTTTTTTTTGTATAAATATCTGGCAATTAATATTGTAAATTATTTACTATCTTGGTAAAACATATTTATGTTTAATCTATATGAAAAACAATTACGTTTTATCTCTTTTTCTAGTTTTTACAAGTTATTTACAAGCACAAATTAATTTTGTAAATCAAGCCACAAATTTAGGCTTGGTAGCTACCGCAGGTGATACGTATTTAGGGAATGGCATATCATTTTGCGATTATAATAACGATGGATGGGATGATTTAAGTATAGCCACCGAACAAAATAGTAAGGTCCTTTTTTTTAAAAACGTAAATGGCTCTTTTGAGGTTGATAATTTAAATTTACCATTAAACACTAGTCAACAAAAACAAGTAGTTTGGGTAGATGTTGATAATGATGGTGATAAGGATTTATTTGTTACCTCTAACACAGATGGTAACAAACTATATCTAAATATAGGCGATTCTAATTTTCAAGATATTTCTGTTACTTCAGGATTACCAACTCAAAATCTAGAAACTTATGGCGCATCATGGGGAGATTATAATAACGATGGGTTTTTAGATGTTTTTTTAAGTAATAGAAGTGAGTCTGACATGCAGCCTAATTATTTTTATAGAAATAATGGTAATAATACCTTTACAGATGTAACTGCTCAAGCTGGATTTGATATTGATAGCCACATGACATTTTGTTCAGCATTTTTTGATTACAATAATGACGGGTGGCAAGACATTTACTTGTCTAGCGATAAGTATTTTAATCAAAACTTTCTATACCGTAATAACGGGAACGGAACTTTTACTGATGTAAGTGCTGCATCAAACACAGGTATTTCTATTGATGCTATGACCACAACCATAGGCGATTTTAATAACGACGGCTGGTTTGATATTTATATAACAAATACACCAACCGATGGTAATATTCTTTATAGAAATAATGGTGATGGTACTTTTACAAATATCGCTATATTTTCTGGTACCCGATTAAATAGCTTTTCTTGGGGAGCCGTTTTTTTGGATGCTGATAACGATATGGATGAAGATATTTATGTAAGCTGTGAGTTTGATGGTTCCAATCCCTTGTTTAGATCTTCAGCTTTTTATAAAAACAGAGCTAATAGTACGTTTGAAAATTCATTAAATTCAGGGTTCGTTGGCGATGCGGCAAGAAGTTACTCAAACGCTATTGGTGATTTTAATAACGATGGTTTTCCAGATATTGCTGTTAGTAATATTAATTATGAAAACATGTATTTATGGGAAAATCAAACAAACAATGGTAATAATTGGTTAAAAGTAAATTTAATAGGTGTTGTAAGTAATAAAGATGGTATTGGATCACGTATTGAAATTTCAATAAATGGCAACAAACAATATAGATATACACTTTGTGGTGAAGGGTATTTAGCTCAAAATTCCAATACAGCGTTTTTTGGTTTGGGAACAAACACAACAATTGATTATATAAAAATAACGTGGTTAAGTGGTATGGTGGATTATATAGAAAACGTAAATGCTAATCAGCTGATAGAAATTACTGAAGGAAGTTATAGTTTGAATATTGAAAATGAGTTTAAAAAGGCTTTTTTATATTACCCAAATCCGGTTAAAAACACCTTAACATTAAAATCTGAAAAAACTATAAAATCAGTAACAGTATATACCGTTTTGGGTCAAGAGATTTATAACAATACTTATCAAAGTTTAAAATTTAAAGTAGATATGTCAAATTTTAAATCTGGAATTTATATTGTTAAAATTAGTTTTATAAGCGAAACAGAAACCATTCAAGTATTGAAAGAATAGAGTTTTTTTAAACATTTGGAAATAACAAATTTCTTTTTTAATTTAATAGTCAATTAATTAAACTATTTTATTATGAAAAAAAATACTTTTATGTTTTTTGTTTTCAGTCTAATTTCTGTAGTAACCTATGGTCAATATTTAACTGAAGGATTCGAAACCTCTGTCCCTCCAGCAGGTTGGACATTGACGCAAGTTAATGCTGCGGAAACTTGGCAAACTTCAACAAACTTTAATACAGGAACTGCTTCTGCCGAAGTTAATTATGATGCTGCTCTTAATCCTGCTGATGAAGATTTAACAACTTCTGTTATAGATTTATCTTCGGCTACAAATCCAAGATTAATTTTTTGGGTAAGCATGAGCTATTTTTGGTCGGTAGACCCAAATGAGAATTATGATTTTACAGTAAGTGCAACAGATGGCACAACAGAAACCGTTTTATGGGATGAAACTGCCTTGGGCGTTTTTCCGAATTATGAGTGGATTGAAGTAGAATTAAATTTGTCCGCGTATGCAGGACAAAGTAATGTTCAAATTATTTTCAATTACAATGGTATAGATGGTGCCGCATTATATTTAGACGATGTTTTAATTGAAGAAACACCAACCTGTCCAATACCAGGAAATAGCCTAGTAACAACAACTCAAACCACAGCAGACGTAAGTTGGGATGCCATAACTGAAGCAAGTTCTGGTTACGAATGGGTAATAATGGCTTCAGGAGTAGCTCCAGATGCAGGTACAGCAGTCGATTTTGGTACAACAGGAGCAGGCGTTATTACAGATAGTGCTTCTGGACTCACAGAATCCACAGATTATGATTTTTATGTTAGGGCTAATTGTGATTCAAATGGCTTTAGTAATTGGTCAGCTGTGTTAAGTTTTACAAGTTTGTCTCCAGAACCAAATTGTGCTATGAATCCAACTCCTGCTGATGGAGCAGTGGATGTACCAACTGGTAATGTGACGTTTTCTTGGGAAGCACCAACAACAGGACCAACACCAACATCTTATAATTTATATGCTGGTGAAACACCAACAGGTGATGATTATGGTTTAATAGGAAATTACACCGATTTAAATGCCGCTATTACTTTAACTGGTTATGACACATTACTGTACTGGGTTATAAAACCAGTAAATGACACAACTGAAGCTACTGGTTGCCCTGTTTGGAGTTTTACAACGGGATCAGCTCCTGTTGGTGCCGTTTGTGAAGAATCTATAATAGTTACATCAATACCTTATACTACTACAGATGATACGTCTGCTTATGGTGATGATTATGAGAATTCTGATGTGCCACCTCTAGCTGGTGCTCAATATACAAATGGAACAGGTAGTGCTTTTTATATTACAGGAGATGATGTAGTCTATGAATTTACACCTGCAACTAATGGAACTTTCAATTTCGACTTAAGCAATACTTTAGACGATTGGATAGGCTTTTGGCTTTTTGAGGGATGTCCATTTACTTCCGTTGTAGCATATCACACTGCCACCACTGGAACAACTAGAAGTTTACCTGCCATTTCATTAACAGGTGGAACTACTTATTATGTTGTAATCTCATCTTGGCCAGCACCACAGTCAACACCTTACACATTAGATATTACACAGTTAAATTGTACGTCAGCTGCCGTAAACGAAACTACTACAACTACAGATTGTGGTACGAATGAGTTTTTTGTTAATGTGGATATTACTGATGTTGCCGATGCAACTGAAATTAGTGATGGTGTAACCACGTATCCAGTAACAGGAACAGGTATCACACAAGCAGGTCCTTATGCCTTTGGAACTAGTGTAGATTTAACATTAGTTCATTCGGATATGGCATGTGATATTGATTTAGGGACATTTCTTGTTGAAGCATGTCCTCCTGCAAATGATGATTGTGGAGGTGCTATTATGTTAACTCCAGGTACAGCATTTGCTACTAATCCTGTAGATGGTTCAGTTGTTGCTGCTACAATAGGAGGTGAAACAGGTAGTTGTGGTTTAAATGGTCCAGGCGTATGGTATAGTGTTCAGGTTCCATCAGATGGTATTATAAATATTGAAACGGGTCCTGATATGGGCACATTAAATGAAGATTTTGATTCAGTATTAGAAGCTTTTTCTGGAACTTGCGGTTCATTAACGTCAATAGGTTGTAATGATGATTCTAATGGTATTTACTCTTTATTAAGTTTATCAAGCCTAACTCCAGGATCAATTATTTACATAAGAGTTTGGGAGTATAATGGAGATGAATCTGAACCTTTTTCAATCTCTGCTTATAATCCAGCTTTAAGCATTGAAGAGTTTCAAACACAAGAATTATTCACATATTACCCTAATCCAGTAAACAATGTGTTAACATTAAAAGCACAACAAAATATTCAAAATGTTGCGGTTTATAATATGTTAGGTCAAGAGGTATTAAGATTAGCGCCAAATACTGTTTCTAGTGAAGTAAATATGACATCATTACAAACAGGTGCATACTTTGTTAAGGTAATGATTAATAATACAACTGAAACAATCCGTATTATTAAGAACTAAAAATTAATTCTAAATAATATATTTAAAAACCACGCATTTGCGTGGTTTTTTTTTGCGTTTAATTACATTTGCTATATGCAATTAGAATTTTCTTTTATTATACCAGTTTTTAATCGTCCGAATGAAATAGACGAGCTGTTACATAGTTTCAGAAATCTAAATTTGCATAAAAATTTCGAAATAGTTATAGTCGAAGATGGTTCAACCAAGACATCGGAGGATGTAATAAAAAGATATCAAGAACAACTACATATTTCCTATTTCACAAAAGCGAATTCGGGACCTGGAGACTCCAGAAATTTTGGTATGCAGCATGCTAAAGGGAACTATTTTATTATTTTAGATTCTGATTGTATTTTACCTCCTGATTACTTACATATAGTGACTTCATTTTTAAAGAACAATTTTATTGATTGTTTTGGAGGTCCAGATGCTGCTCACGAAAATTTTAGCGATTTACAAAAAGCTATTAATTTCACTATGACCGCTTTTATTACAACAGGCGGAATTAGAGGAAATAAGAAGCAAATTAATAAGTTTCAGCCGCGAAGTTTTAATATGGGACTCTCAAAAGATGCCTTTATTAAAACGGGTGGTTTTGGAAATATCCATCCAGGTGAAGATCCAGATCTTTCCATAAGACTTTGGAAATTAGGATACCAAACAGCACTAATTTCCGAGGCTTTTGTGTATCATAAGCGTCGCATTTCTTGGACCAAATTTTATAAGCAAGTATCCAAATTTGGATTGGTTCGTCCCATATTAAATAGGTGGCATCCAGAAACTAAAAAAATAACTTATTGGTTTCCATCACTATTTATTTTAGGCTTATTAGTTGCTTTTGTTTTAGCTGTTTTTAGTTATTTTCAATTATTAGCACTTTACGGAATCTATTTTTTAGTCGTATTTTTAATTGCTTTGCGTAGCACACGAAGTTTAAAAATTGCAATTCAATCCATTTTTGCAACCATGATTCAGTTTACAGGATATGGATTCAATTTTTTAAAGTCCATAACAATCTTGAGAATTAGTAATAAAAAACCAGAGGAAATTTTCCCTCAATTATTTTTTAAAAGCAAATGATCAACAACATAAAATCTAAAATATTAAAGGGTATAAAGAATAAAAGAATCCATGTGTTTTTTTTATTCTTAATCATGTCCTTTTGTGTTCTTATTTTAATGAAGTTATCTAAAACCTATGTAAATACGATTACATTTCAAATAAATAAAGTAAATGTCCCAGAGGCAGATGTTATATTTAATGAAACCCAAAATAGCTTGAGAGTGAGTTTAAAAACACAAGGTTTTAATCTTTTAAAATATTATTTTGAAAACCCAAAAATAGAAATCGATTTTAGTCAGAATATTACAAAAACAGATAGCTTTTATTTGTGGAATAAAAACACAGCTTTTTTAGATATTATTTCACAGTTTGATAAATCTGTAGAGGTTGTAAATATTAATCCAGATACATTATACTTTAAATACGATGTTAATGCTATAAAAAAAGTTCCTATTAAAATTAACGCGAAA
This sequence comes from Flavobacteriaceae bacterium UBA5079, assembly GCA_002414705.1. Taxonomy (GTDB): domain Bacteria; phylum Bacteroidota; class Bacteroidia; order Flavobacteriales; family Flavobacteriaceae; genus Algorimicrobium. The sequence goes on along the minus strand of DIAL01000156.1, from coordinate 15,961 downwards.
GTAAACTATGCTATTGGTTATGATATTTTAAATTCTTTTAAAATCACTCCAGATTCTATTAAAATTATAGGACCAAACGTCTTAATTTCAGACATTAAATTTTTTGAAACCGATACTTTAAAGCTTCAAGATGTTAATAAAGATATTACAACAACCGTTTCTTTAAAATTACCACAAAACCAGAATGATATCACATTCTCAAATACTCAAGTTCAAGTTGAAGGTGCTGTTACAAAGTTTACGGAAGGCACTTTAAAAATTCCAGTAACGGTTATTAATGTTCCAGAAACTATTAATTTGAAATATTATCCAAAGAAAATAAGCGTTTCATATTAT
>DIAL01000156.1:11806-15481 GCA_002414705.1 Flavobacteriaceae bacterium UBA5079 | reverse complement strand
ATCTATAACAGCATCTGATTTTGAAATTATTTGCGATTTTTCTGAAGTATCAAAAAATCAAACCTTTCTAATTCCAAGGTTAACAAGGCAGCCAAAGGTTTTACGACATGTTAAAATTAATCAAGATCAAATTGAATATATTATAACAGAATGATACTAGTGGGTTTAACAGGAGGAATTGGTAGTGGAAAAACTACAGTAGCAAAACTATTTGCGGAAATAGGCATTCCAACCTACATTGCCGATTCTGAAGCAAAAGCGCTCATGAATCGCTCTAAAATTATTAAACGTAAACTGATAGCTCTATTTGGTGAAGATGCTTACAGCGAACAAAAACTGAATAGACCATTTATAGCACAAGCCATTTTTAATGATAAAAATTTGCTAAAAGCTATGAATAGTATTGTACATCCTAAAGTAGCAAGTCATTTTAAAAAGTGGGCAGAAAAGCAACAAACGGATTATGTGTTAAAAGAAACAGCTATTTTATTTGAACATGGAGGCGAAAAAAATTGTGATTATACCATTTTGGTAACAGCTCCAGAACCAGTTAGAATACTACGTGTCATGGAGCGTGATGGTAGAACAAAAGACCAAGTAATTGCTATAATCAAAAATCAAATGCCAGAAGAAGAAAAAAGGGAAATGGCAAATTATGTTATAGTGAATAACGACTTACAATCCACCAAAAATCAAGTGCTTACCGTACACAAGCAACTTCTTAAAGCTATTAAAGCCTCTTAAATTTTAACATTTTTGTTAATGTAAGGTTAAATGCTAAGATAGCTAAATGTTAAAATGTTAATTTTGAACGATGAGCAAAAAGCTATTCATCATATTATTATTATTAATGAGTTTATCGCTTGTTGGTATAATTTTTGTTCAAGCTTATTACATCAATAATTCTATAAAAAACGAGGATGATCAGTTTAATTTTAATGTAAAAAAGGCATTAAGTTACGCATCCCGTCAAATAGAAGAAACGGAGATGAGTAGCTATTATAAAAAGTATCAAACGCTAATTGATGAAAAGAAACAAGCAGATACGGTAGCTATTTCAAAATTATTTATTGTTTCTCAAATTAATGATACAAATGAAACTTTTATATATAGAAGTGGCATTTTGGAAGAGAATCACAAATTATCTTCTTCGCTCTTTGACATCGGTTTAGATAGCCTTAATATTAAACGTATCATAGGAAGCTCTGAAGCTAAAGTTTATAGTAATCAGGCAGGTACTGATACTGATTTAACTTCAAATAATCCTGTTTTAAGTTTAATGAAAAGCGGACGCATGTCTGTTGCAGAACGCATTAATTTTGATGAAGCATTTAGAGGTTTAGCAAGCAGAATTCCTATTCATAAACGCGTTAAGGAAGAACAAATTAAACAATTACTATCAAAAAAGCTCAAAGAAGATAATATCGATTTAGATTATGAGTTTGCAATTTATAGTAATGATTTAGCAACAAAAATTCAAAGTGATAATTTCGAATTGCAAAAAGGAGCTACATTTAGCATTCCAATTTTCACAAACGAAGTGGATAGAAATAATTATAAATTATTAGTAGATTTTCCAAAACGAAGTAAGTTTATACAGTCGTCTATAATTAGGATGACCTTATTATCAATAATTTTTACATCCATTATTATCATTGCTTACTCTAGTGCGTTATTACAATTGTTTAGGCAACGTAAAATTTCTGAAATTAAATCAGATTTCATTAATAACATGACACATGAATTTAAAACACCAATAGCAACTATTAATTTAGCATTGGATGCCATTAAAAATCCAAAAGTTATTGATGATAAAGAGCGTGTAGCGAGGTATTTGCAAATGATACGTGATGAAAATAAGCGTATGCATGCACAAGTAGAAAACGTTTTAAGAATATCTAAACTAGAAAAAAACGAATTAAATATTAGTAAAGATCGTGCGGATTTACATGAATTAATTGAAGATGCAATTACACATATTGAATTAATTGTAGAAGACAGAAAAGGGTATATTCATACACATTTAAATGCAGAACAAACATCGGTTTTAGCAAATGATACACATTTTACTAATGTACTAGTTAATATTTTGGATAATGCTGTAAAGTATTCTCCAGAGTCTCCAAAAATTGATGTTTTTACTGAAAATGTTGGTAACAATATTATTTTAAAAATTAAAGATCAAGGAAGTGGTATGGGTAAAGCCGCTCAAAAACATGTGTTTGAAAAATTTTATAGAGAACACACAGGAAATATACATAACGTAAAAGGACATGGGTTAGGATTGGCATACGTAAAGCGTATGGTTGAAGATCATCAAGGTCACATTTCCGTAGAAAGTGAAAAAGAAAAAGGAAGTACCTTTATTATAAAACTTCCATTAATATCGTAAAAGCTATGACAGAACAAAACAAAAAAATCTTATTGGTAGAAGATGATCCAAATTTTGGAACCATTTTAAAGGATTATTTAATGATGAATGATTATGACGTTACTCATGCCAAAAACGGCATGGAGGGCTTTGAAAAATTTAAAAAAGACGATTTCGATTTGTGCATATTAGACGTGATGATGCCCTATAAAGATGGCTTTACACTTGCTAAAGAAATTCGTGAAAAAAATACCGAAGTACCTATTGTTTTCCTGACAGCAAAAGCTATGAAGGAAGATGTTTTAAAAGGGTATAAAGTAGGAGCAGATGATTATTTGAATAAGCCGTTTGATAGTGAGGTCTTATTAATGAAGATAAAAGCAATCATTCAGCGTAAGGCAACCGATACAGTTGCGGATAGTAAACAATTTGAATTTAAAANNGATGATTATTTAAATAAACCATTTGATAGTGAAGTTTTATTGATGAAAATAAAAGCTATCATGCAGCGTAAGGCAACTGAAACGGTTTCAGATAGTAAGCAATTTCAATTTACAATTGGTGGATTTGAATTAAATTCTAAACTTCGTTTTTTAACGTATAATGGTGGAGAGCAAGTTAAATTATCGCCTAAAGAAAATGAGCTCTTACGTTTATTAGCTTTACATGAAAACGATTTAATGCCACGTGAATTGGCTTTAACCAAAATATGGCGTGATGATAATTACTTTACCTCACGAAGTATGGATGTTTATATTGCCAAACTGCGTAAGTATTTAAAACTAGATCCAAAAGTAGAAATTCTTAATATTCACGGAGAAGGATTTAGATTGGTAGTAAATACGGAAACTGAAGATTAAATTATAGTATGTACATAAAACTATATGAAAAAAGCCAGCTAATTAGCTGGCTTTTTTATGCACTTAATTCTGCTTCTATAGCTGTTATAATTGTTTTAGAGTCGGTTTTATAATCAAACCAAAGTGAATCTTCATTTCGTTTAAACCAAGTAAGTTGTCTTTTAGCAAAACGACGACTATTTTTTTTAATTTCTGAAATAGCAAAATCTAAAGTCCATTCACCATCTAAATAATTGAAAAGCTCTTTATAACCAACCGTATTTAATGCATTTAAATCAGACTTGGTTTGAAGATTTTTTACTTCTTCTAGTAACCCTTCCTGCATCATAATATCCACACGTTTATTTATTCGTTCGTATATCGTTTCGCGCTCAGCAGTTAAACCAATAGTTATCGTTTTGAAATTTCGTTTAATGGATGCTTTTTTCAAAAACGAGGAATAAA
>DIAL01000156.1:9935-11685 GCA_002414705.1 Flavobacteriaceae bacterium UBA5079 | reverse complement strand
GGCCAATACAAATCTCCAAAGCACGAATAACACGTTGTGGATTATCTAAAGCTATTTTTTGGTAGGTTTCTGTATCTAATTTCTCTAATTGAGTTTGTAATGCTTTTAAACCTTCAGATTCTAATTGTGCGTTTAATGACGTTCTGATACTTTTTTCTACTTTCGGGAATTCATCCAGACCTTTAGAAACGGCATCTATATATAAACCAGAACCTCCAACCATAATAACTACATTTTGTTTTTTGAATAGTAACGTTAATGTTTTTATGGCATCTTTTTCAAAAGTGCCAACGCTATAATCATCTTCAACCGATTTATGGTGAATAAAATGATGTTTTGCAGCTTGAAGTTCTGATGTTTTTGGAGCAGCCGTTCCAATACACATTTCTTTAAAAAACTGTCTGGAATCTGCCGAAATAATATCCGTTTTAAAATGCTGTGCAAGTTTTATGCTTAAGGCAGTTTTGCCAATAGCTGTTGGTCCAACTATAGAAATAAGGTAATTGACAGACATACTATTTAAAGCTATAAGGTGTTAGTTTTTTAAATGTAATGAGTGACCACATTTGTAGCAAAATTCAGCATTATCCTTATGGTTATGAGCCATACAATTTGGACAGGATTGTGAGTTTACATGCACATCAATAGGATGAGGTGGCGCGGCTGGAGGTAATTCTGAATCCTTTTTTTTCTCATTATCTTCGCTATTCGCTTTTCTGGTATATTCTGCAGAAACTATTCCGGTTGGAACAGCTATAATACCATAACCTAATACCATAATAATGGATGCAATAAACTGACCCAATGGTGTAACTGGTGCAATATCTCCAAAACCAACAGTAGTAAGTGTTACAATACACCAATAAATACTTTTAGGAATATTACTAAATCCGCTAGCTTCACCTTCTACTAAATACATAATAGTTCCAAAAATGGTAGCTGCAATAATAACAGCAAATAGAAATACAGATATTTTTGCACGACTAGCTTTTATAGCTCCAGCTAAATGATTGGAAGCTCCTAAAAAACGAGCAAGTTTTAAAATTCTAAATACACGTAACAAACGCAGTGCACGTAATGCAACTAATGCGTGTGTGCCAGCAAAAATTAGCGATAAATATTTAGGAATGGTGGATAGCAAATCAATAATACCATAAAAACTGGTAATATATTTAAGTGGTTTTTTTACTGTAATGATTCGTAAAATATATTCAATGGTAAAAAGGATGGTTATTACCCATTCTGAAATGTCTAAAAACATATGATATTTAGCATCAATGCTTTTTACGCTTTCCAGCATTACCAATACAATACTAGCTAAAATGGCAAACAATAATACAACATCAAATAATTTTCCAGCAGGTGTATCTGCCTCATAAATAACTTCATGAAGTTTGGATTGCCAGTTTTTATAAGATTTTTTATGCATAGAGATAAAAATACTAAATGTTTATATAAACTATCTAGTTATCGAATTTTATAATTTTCACTTTTTTGTTTTTTCTTAAATAGCTCTTAATAATATGTTGTGCGTCACGATTATTTTCCATAGGTGTAATAACCGATTTTAATACTTCAATATTTGTTATCTGATAATTTAAATTAAAATAACCAAAACCCTTAAAAATGCCGTTTTCAATTAAAATAGCGCTGCGTTCATCCACATCACGAGCACGATCTATAATAACCATATTTTGTTCGTTATAGCTGTTTTTTGCAATTAATTGTAATACACGTTTATTGTAGTTTT
>DIAL01000156.1:7339-9806 GCA_002414705.1 Flavobacteriaceae bacterium UBA5079 | reverse complement strand
TAATATCATAATTAAAACAGCTAGTTTTTGTTGGATATAATCCTGTTAGTTTCTGGCATAATTGAAACTCCTCAACTGCATTAAAAAGAAAACTTTTGGCGCTTTGCCTATTTGTAAACGTGGTGATAGGTTTTTTTCTGCCATCGGCTTTATCAATCATTAAATTAATATGACCATGTGTATCTGTAAATGAATATAAAGCATGCGTAAATATATTTCTGCGTAGTGCTCTGTTAAAAATAGGCTTGTTACGTTTAATTTCTTCGCTTTCTTTTAACAGGGCAACCAATTCACTTCCAGTATAATCGTAGGTTACAGCAGCCGCATCGCGTTGAATTTTTTTAGATTTAGTACTATTACTTGTAAAATGCTGACTAATTCTGTTTTTAATATTATTGCTTTTTCCAATATAAATAATAGTACCATCTGCATTATGAATATAATACACACCTGTAACATGCGGAAGTTCTTTTATTATGTTTTTTAAATTTGAAGCAATTTCTTTTTTTGCTTCTACCTGAATAGCATCTTTAACAATTATTTTCTCTAAATCTTTAGAAAGAAGCATTTTAAAGAGCTTAACGGTTGCCAAGGCATCACCATTAGCACGATGTCTATCACTCACTGGAATACCTAATGAGCGCGCTAATTTCCCTAAACTATATGAGTCTTGACCAGGTATTAATTTTTTAGACAACTCTACTGTGCACAAGGTTTTTCGTTTAAAAGGGAATCCTAAACGGTTGAATTCAGTTTTTAAAATCCGATAATCAAATTGCGAATTGTGTGCTACAATAATACAATCTTCGGTCATTTCAACAATGCGTTTGGCTACCTCATAAAATTTGGGAGCAGTTTGTAACATTTTACTGTTTATGCCTGTTAAATTAACTACAAATGGTTGAATGTCACGTTCTGGATTTACCAAACTTATAAATTGGTCTACTACTTTATGACCATCGTATTTATAAATAGCTATTTCGGTTATACCTTCTTCATTGTATTTGCCTCCTGTGGTTTCTATGTCGAGAATTGCGTAAATAAGTCTGCTATTATTTAATTTATATTATTTGCAAATTAGTGTTTTTAACTTCTAATAACTACGTGTGCCAAAGATACTACTTCCTACACGAATCATGTTACTTCCACAATTTATTGCTAACTCATAATCGCCACTCATTCCCATGGATATAATTTCTAAATTAGAGTGAAGAATTTTAAGTTCGTTAAAAATAGTTTTTAATCTGTTGAATTCTGCAATAACCTGAGCTTCATTATCTGTAAAAGTCGCCATTCCCATAACTCCTGTAATACGAACATTTTTGAGTTCTTGAAATTGATCTGATTGCAACATGTTTAAAGCATCTGTCTTTGACATGCCGAATTTAGACTCTTCTTCGGCAATTTTTAATTGTAATAAACAATCAATTATGCGCGATTCATTTTTTGCTTGTTTGTCTATTTCTTTTAGCAGTTTAAAACTATCCATGCCATGAATTAAACTCACAAAAGGTGCCATATACTTTACCTTATTTCGTTGTACATGTCCTATCATGTGCCAAGAAATATCTTTAGGTAAGGCTTCATATTTGTCTGCCATTTCCTGAATTTTATTTTCCCCAAAAATACGTTGACCAGCATTATAGGCTTCCATAATATCACTATTGGGTTTGGTTTTAGAAACTGCAACAAGTGTTACGTGTTCAGGAATATGGGACTTTATATCTTGTAAATTTTGTTTAATGGACATGGTGTTTATTATTTTTAATCAAAATGGCTCTTAACTCCAGGCTCATAATCTAAAATGAATCCATGGTTTCTAACAAGAATGGCTAATTCCGGTTTAAAGAAATCAATATCATTATTTTCAAAACTTCTATTTAGCAGAAAATATTTTAAATTGGTTTCATAGCCATAGGTTTCTTCGAGTTTTAATATTTCACTTTTGGCCAATTCATAATTAAGACATAATGATGGGTAAATGACTTCATGAATAGCTATGTCGCGTTCATTTTGTGAAAATAAACCGATAGACGTTAAACTAAATATAAGGTAAAAAACGTATTTCATTAAAATTCGTAAATGGTAACACCACTGCGTAATTTAGGCTCAATAAATGTTGATTTTGGAGGCATTTTTAATCCATCGTCAGCAATTTGTTTCATTTCATTAATCGTAACAGGAACCATACCAAACCCAACAGCAAAATTTCCACTGTCCACATTACTTTTTATGTTAACGATGTCCTTTTTACCATTAATGTACATAATACGGTTATCGTTTCTTAAATCTTCAATTCCTAAAATGGGTTCTAAAATAGTTTTGAATAGAATTTGCGCATCCAATCCATCTAAAGATGTTTCAGCGTTATAGGCGGATTTCCGCAAATAAAGTGAATAAAATTCGCCATCTAAATACATGCTAAAATGATGTTTTTTTGATGGTTTATAAGGCATTACACCACGAT
>DIAL01000156.1:4688-7208 GCA_002414705.1 Flavobacteriaceae bacterium UBA5079 | reverse complement strand
ACACCACGATTTTCAATCCGGTACATAGCATCTAACTCTATTAAAAAAGTTTCTTTGCTCAAGCCATTCAAGTCTTTTACTAGTCTGTTAAACTCATGAATGCGTAAATCGGATTCCGGAATCAAATAACTCATAAAAAAATTATAAGATTCATCACCTTTATGTTTTGGGTTTGCTGCTTTTAAATCTTTATATAACAAATAGGAAGATGCCGATCTATGGTGTCCATCAGCAATATAAATATGCGACATATTTTTAAATTCTGCTTCAATGGATTCCAGTAATTCAGGCTTCTCAACCTTCCATAAATAATGCGTGTCTCTATACGTGGTTGTAAATTCGTATTCAGCGCGTTCCTTTTGCTTTTTAGAAATAATACTTTTTATAACCGAGTTATCAGGATAGGTTAGGAGTACAGGTTCTGCATTAAAGCCAACCGTTTTAAGGTAGTCTTTAAATATAATTTCACGATGCGCAATGGTGTCTTCATGTTTTTTAATAACATTACGCTCATAATCTTCAGCACTTGTAGCAGCAATGATGCCATTAAATTCCTGATTTTCCCGATCAACAATTCTATAAACGTAATAAGCCGGCTTATCATCTTGAACAAAAATAAAATCTTCCTTAAATTCTAAATATCGATTTTTAACCAAAGAATACCTCTCAATACCAGATATTTCCTTATCAAAACGATAACCAGGGTTTACAATGTGTAAAAACGAAAACGGGTTATCCCGTAAGCGTGCCTCAAGCTGGTCTTTAGTATAGCTTTGGTAGGATCGTGCAGCAACAAGACTTACTTTATCTCGTGTTGGACGTACCGCTTTAAAAGGAATTATTTTTGCCATCTTTACTTTCCGCGAAAGTGGAAATCTCGGTTTTTAATTAATAGATTATGCTCAATTTAAAGTGTTTACAACTAATACCAAACGCTTTCTTATTTCAAAAACTGTTTAGCAACATGTTCCGCTTTCCGACTTTCAGAATAATCATAAAAACCTTCACCAGATTTAATACCTAATTTTCCAGCTCTTACCATATTAACTAATAGTGGGCAAGGTGCATATTTTGGATTTTTAAAGCCATCATACATGACATTTAAAATAGATAAACAGACATCTAATCCAATAAAATCAGCCAATTGTAATGGTCCCATTGGGTGTGCCATGCCTAATTTCATGACTGTATCAATTTCTTCCACACCTGCAACGCCATTATATAATGTTTCAATAGACTCGTTAAGCATTGGCATTAAAATTCTGTTTGCCACAAAACCAGGATAATCATTTACTTCTGTTGGAATTTTTCCTAATTTTTTAGACAATTCCATGATGGTATTGGTTACATCATCACTCGTATTATAACCTCGAATAATTTCAACCAATTTCATAATTGGAACAGGATTCATAAAATGCATACCAATTACCTGACTTGGTCTTTTAGTAACAGCTGCAATTTGTGTAATAGAAATAGACGATGTATTTGTTGCCAAAATAGTATCTTCAGAACAGGCTTCATCCAATTGCTTAAATATTTTAAGCTTCAAATCAATATTCTCTGTTGCTGCTTCCACTACTAGACTCGCATATTCAACACCTTCTACAACATCTGTAAATGTGGTAATATTATCTAGTGTTTCTTGTTTTTGTGCTTCTGTAATTTTTTCTTTTGAAACCATGCGATCTAAATTTTTAGAAATGGTATCAATACCTCTTTTTAAAGACGCTTCACTAATATCAATTAATTGAACTTTAAAACCGCTTTGTGCAAACGTATGTGCAATACCATTTCCCATGGTTCCGGCTCCTATTACTGCAATGTTTTTCATAAAAAATTTAATTTTTTGTTCCCAGGAAAGCGGGAATCCTATTAATGTTATATTATTTAGTTTTTGACTTTTTTTAAACTAATATGTTAGTTTTATCTAATACCCTTTTCTTTCCGAAGGATTAAGGTTGGGATTAAAACTGATTGATAATCATAGTCGCAACACGTAGAGCTTCTGTTCCATCATGAAGTGTAACTACTGGTTTTGTATTATTCGAGATTGCGTAAGCAAATGTTTCCAATTCGTCTAAAATAGCATTGTTATTTGCTACTTCTGGATTATCAAAATAGATTTGTTTTTTTACGCCTTCGGCATTTTGCAGAACCATATCAAAATCGCCAGGAATTTCTGGTGCATCTTTCATTTTAACTACTTCGCATTTCTTTTCTAGAAAATCTACAGAAATGTAAGCATCACGTTGAAAGAAGCGAGTTTTACGCATATTTTTTAAGGAAATGCGACTAGCAGTTAAATTTGCTACGCAACCATTTTCAAACTCAATACGTGCGTTTGCAATATCTGGTGTGTCACTAATTACTGAAACGCCACTTGCTGAAACATGTTTGACTTTAGACTTTACAACACTTAAAATAATATCAATATCATGAATCATTAAATCTAAAACCACAGGTACATCTGTGCCCCTTGGATTAAACTCTGCTAGTCTATGTGTTTCAATAAACATTGGA
>DIAL01000156.1:0-4592 GCA_002414705.1 Flavobacteriaceae bacterium UBA5079 | reverse complement strand
AAGCTCCCGAATTTCTTCGGCTTCTTCAACCGTATTAGTTATGGGTTTTTCAATAAAAATATGCTTGCCTTGTGCAATGGCTTTTTTTGCACAATCGTAATGCGAAAGGGTTGGTGTTACAATATCTACCATATCAACGGCAGCTATAAGCGCATCAATAGTGTTAAAATATTTATAGCCAAATTCAGCTTCAACTTTCTTGGCATTTGCTTCATCTGCATCGTAAAAACCAATTAAATCGTATTTATCAGATTGGTTTAATAATCGTAAATGAATTTTACCCAAATGGCCTGCGCCTAAAACACCAGCTTTTATCATTTTTTATCGTTTTGAACAAAAATAAGGTTTTCGCTATTTATTTCTGTGAAAATTGACATAAAATATCCGATTCTAAAATGTGGAAAAATTCGACACGTTTTAATTTTAACCCATGAAATCTTTATGTAGTTTTATGCTTTCAAAAAACAGATACCTTGAAGGATACATTTAAGCATAAAGGCATGCGTCAACAACTGGTCCAGGTTGTTAAAGATAAAGGAATTACAAATACAGATGTACTAGATGCCATTGGGGAAATTCCACGCCATTTGTTTATGGATTCTAGTTTTTTAGATCATGCCTATCAAGATAAAGCGTTTCCTATTGCAGCAGATCAAACTATTTCGCAACCCTATACGGTTGCATTCCAAACCGAATTATTACAACTAGAAAAAGGCGATAAAATTCTGGAAATTGGCACAGGAAGTGGTTATCAAACAGCCGTTTTGTGTGAGCTTGGTGCCCAAGTTTACAGTATTGAAAGGCAGCATGAGCTATTTAAAAAAACCAGTAAATTTTTGCCAAAATTGGGCTATCGCGCTAAAAAACTAATCTTTGGCGATGGTTATATAGGTTTAAAAGAAGAAGCGCCTTTTAAAGGTATTATTGTTACTGCTGGCGCACCTTTTGTGCCAAACCCGTTATTGAGTCAGTTGGCTATTGGTGGACGTTTAGTTATTCCGGTTGGAGATAATGTGCAAACTATGACCTTATTTATTAGAAAAGGTGTTAAAGAATTTGAAAAGCATGAGTTTGGTGAATTTCGTTTCGTACCGCTTTTGGAAGATAAAAATTAGTTTTTTTGCTTTCTTAAATTTAAAACCACATAAATTAAAGGGCCTATTGTCATCAGGATTACAATTCCCATAATAAGGTAATTTGCTGTTTGAGTAATAGATTTTGATTGGTTTAAACTAACCTGTACAATTTCAAAAGAAATAATAGCAAATAATAACGCAATACTCACGTTTAAAAACCGTAACATTCTAATAGCGTCTGAATACATTTTTTTTGCATTTTCTGCCGTTATTTTCTGTGGATAATTAAAAATATGTGGAAATTTATTCAAATAGAAAATGCCATATATTGTGGGAAAACCTATGGCGAAAAATACCCAAATCATATCCTTACTATCATAACGAGTTATTTCTCCCGAGTGATTAAAATGCATTGGCACTAGTTCTGGTAAAGCACTATAATTTAAAATAGTGTAGAGTAATGCTAAAATAAGAATGCCAAACGAAAAGACATCGAGAAATATGTCTAATGTCGATTTTTCTAAATTAATTCTTGGACGATTCTCATGAAACATATTTATCGTAATTAGGTTGTAATTTAATTTGGTAAATAATCTCTTGGTATTGGTTTTGTTGGTGTTTCTTGAATCCAATATAAATTAACAATCCACCAACGCAAACCATCATTTAATAGCTGTATGCTTTTAATGCCACGCATGGTAGGAAAACGATCGTCCTCGCTATGGTATGCTTCAAAGGTGCTAAATACATGGGCAATATTTCCGAAAACTTCCATTTTTCTGTGAATCTCCTTTTCAATATAACCATGTTCTTTTAGCCAATCTCCAGAGGTGTTTTTATACTCATCTACCGTTAAATATTTTGCCAAATGATTTCCGTCCAAACTAGTTCCTGTTGGAATAATTTTAGCGCCTGGATAAAATAAATATTTAAAATCAGCCCAATTACGTTCGTACCCTTTTTTACCAGAATTCACACTGTAAAGTTCATTTATAATAGCATCAATACTGCCTACTTTTTTCGAACTTGGATCAAGGAAAAGTTGGGCTTGAAGTTGCGAAATAGTCAAAAGAAAGACCAGAATAAAACAGATTCTTTTTAATACCATATACTAAAAGCTTTTTTTAATTCGGTCTAATCGTACTTTGTTATCACGATCTTTAATCGTTTCACGTTTGTCAAATAATTTTTTACCACGCGCTAAAGCAATCACCAACTTGGCATAACCATTATCGTTAATAAAGAGACGTAATGGAATGATGGTTAATCCCGAATTTTGAACTTCCTTTTGTAATTTTTTAAGTTCGCGTTTGTTTAATAGTAATTTTCTAGACGCTTTGGGTTTGTGGTTGTAATAGGTGCCATACAAATACTCTTCTACCGTCATGTTAATAACAAATAACTCACCGTGTTCATTAAACTCGCAAAAACTTTCAGCTATAGATGCTTTACTATCTCTAATGGATTTTATTTCAGTACCAGACAAGACAATGCCAGCGGTATATTTGTCTAAAATTTCATATTGAAATTTAGCTTTTTTATTCTTTATATTTATGGTATTCTGCATAGAATTCAAAGGTATATAATTTATGATTGTTTTTCGAATTTAGGCCGTAAGTAATCATTAGATTTGCGACAAATTTTACAAACATATTAAAATATGAAATATATTTTGGCTCTTTTTTTAGTGTTCTTATTTGCTGGATGTGACCAGAATACAAAAGAATTATCAGCTAATGAGATTGTAAATAAAGCTATAGTAGTAGCTGGAGGTGATAAATTGGATAGAACTTCTTACTCATTTCAGTTTAGGGACAAGTTGTATACAGCAAACAGAAATAATGGTGAATTTTTATTGTCAAGAGAATTTAATCAAGACTCTGTTGGTTATATTCAAGATTATATTGATAATAAAGGTTTTGAGCGGTATATCAACAAAAAACGTGTTTTGCTAGCTGATACAACAGCTGCAAAATTTAGTGCTTCCGTAAATTCGGTTCATTATTTTGCCATTTTACCACATGGTTTAAATGATAAAGCAGTAAACAAACAATTAATAGGACATAGTACTATAAAAAACGAGTCGTATTATAAAATTAAAGTCACGTTTAACAAAGAAGGAGGAGGCGAAGATTTTGAGGACGAATTTATATATTGGATCCATACAAAAACCTTTAAAGTTGATTATTTAGCCTATTCCTATGCTGAAGACGATGGAACTGGATTTCGTTTTCGTGAAGCCTTTAATGAGCGTTATGTAGCTGGTTTGCGCTTTGTAGATTATAATAATTATAAACCTGAAGCAGCAGGTATTTCAGTTGAGGATTTAGATGATTTATTTGAAAAAAATCAGCTAAAATTACTTTCTAAAATAAAATTGGAGAATATTTCTATGGGTGAATCTCAAGAAGTAAATCCGTAATTCTATCATCTGAAATAGTCAAAATATACAAGTTTCCATTGTTGTTATCAGCAATAGGTTGATATTTTTCAGAACCTAAAAAATTATTGACGAATTTCGGTGTGGTATCACTATGTCCAACAATAAGGACGTTATTACCTGTGTTTTCTGTAATTAATTTAGCTGCATCTAACGTGTTAACATTATATCGTTTTACAGTTAAATTATTAATTTGGGCTGTTGGAGTAGCGGTTTCGATTGTTCGGTTGTAATCCGTTGAATACACAGCATCAAATGTCACGTTTTTAAGAACTTCCGACCAGTATATGGCTCTTTCGTTTCCAATTGCTGTTAAGTGTGGATTTTTATTTTCTGGATTGCTTCGGTCTTTTTCTGCGTGACGTATAAAATAAAGTGTTGTTAAAGTGGAATTATCCGTTTTTTGAGCATAACTTGATACTGAAAAAAAATAAATTAAAATAAGAGGTAGCCAGAACTTCATATATGTGGTATTTGTGATTAGGCTAATTCCAAAGCAATAGCAATCATATCCTTAAAGGTGGTTTCGCGCTCTTGACTTGTGGTGCGTTCACCTGTAACTAAAGAATCGGAAATGGTTAAAATAGTCAACGCATTCACATTGTGTTTAGCAGCAATAGTATATAGTCCAGCCGTTTCCATTTCAACGCATAGTACGCCAAATTTAGACCACTTTTTATACGATTCAAAATTGTCTGCATAAAACTCATCAGATGTAAATACGTTTCCAGCTTTTAGAGGAATATTTTTGCTTTTGGCAATTTCAACTGCCTTTTGGAATAAATTGAAATTGGCCGTTGGTGCAAAATCCGCACCTCCAAAACGTAATTCATTAACACCAGAATTTGAGGATGCAGCCATAGCTAGAATAATATCTCTAACTTTTACGTGCTCTTGATATGAACCTGCACTACCAACACGAATTAAATTTTTAACGCCAAATTCAATAATAAGCTCATGAGCATAAATAGAAATGCTGGGAACACCCATTCCGGTTCCCATAACGGAAATTGGTTTTCCATTAAAGGTGCCAGTATATCCAAACATATTTCGGACTTTATTGAAGCATTTTGGGT
>DIAL01000083.1:3195-4955 GCA_002414705.1 Flavobacteriaceae bacterium UBA5079 | reverse complement strand
CGTGTGGTTAACCCAATAGATGTTCCTGGAGCTGTTTATTTATTACCAACACCAAAATCACCACATGGTTGTGATGTAGATCCTTCTGGAGAATATATTGTTGGAAATGGTAAATTATCTGCAAACCTAACAGTTCATTCATTTACAAAAATGATTGATGCTATTGAAAACAAAAAATTTGATGGTGATGCGTATGGTATTCCAGTTTTAAAATTTGAAGATGTATTAGCTGGTTCAGTAGAACAGCCAGGATTAGGTCCATTACATACCGAGTTTGATGGTAAAGGTAATGCGTATACAACATTCTTTATCTCTTCAGAAGTTGTAAAATGGAAATTAGGAACATGGGAAGTATTAGACAGAAAACCTACGTATTACTCGGTTGGACATTTAGTAATTCCAGGTGGAAACTCACAAAAACCATTTGGTAAATATATGGTTGCTATGAATAAAATTACAAAAGACCGTTATTTACCAACAGGTCCAGAAATGGAACACTCTGCACAGTTATATGATATTTCTGGCGATAAAATGGAGTTGTTATATGATTTCCCAACACATGGAGAACCTCATTACGCAGCAGCTATTCCAGCTGAAATTATTAAAGATAAATCTGAAAAGTTCTTTAAGTTAGCTGATAATAAGCACCCAAATAAAGTAACAAACGATAGTGAAGCTAAAGTAGTGCGTGACGGTAAAAATGTCCATATTTATATGACTATGATTCGTAGTCACTTTTCACCAGATAATATTGAAGGTGTAAAAGTTGGAGACAAAGTATTCTTCCACATTACGAATTTAGAGCAAGATTTTGACGTACCACACGGATTTGCCATGATTGGTGCTAATAATGCCGAATTATTAATCATGCCAGGTCAAACAAGAACCCTAACGTGGGAACCTAAAAAAGTAGGTGTATGGCCTTTCTATTGTACAGATTTCTGTTCAGCTTTACACCAAGAAATGCAAGGATATATTCGTGTATCTCCAGCAGATTCTGATTTAGAATTGTCTTGGTCACTAGGAGAATAACAGTAAAGAATAGGAAAATTTTGTTTTAGTGTTTATTTTCCTAATAAGGCGAGAGTTGATGTTTCGCTCTCGCCTTTCTTTTTTAAAACACTTTTTAACTGAATAGTTATTTTTAAATTTTAGAATTATGAAAAAGGCTGGAATTATAATGATAATCGGATCATTATTGTTATTGGGACTTTTTAAATTTCCGCTTTGGAATATCATGCTTGGTGCTCCACAATATCCAGATCCTTTAGGGATGGATAT
Organism: Flavobacteriaceae bacterium UBA5079; assembly: GCA_002414705.1. Classification (GTDB taxonomy): domain Bacteria; phylum Bacteroidota; class Bacteroidia; order Flavobacteriales; family Flavobacteriaceae; genus Algorimicrobium. The sequence continues at coordinate 3,674 of DIAL01000083.1, read as the reverse complement.
TTATATTGATGGTATTAAAGGTATCACGGAATATGATCTTCAAAATATAGATGGTCTAAACCATTATATTGGTATGAAAACAATTCCAAAACCGGAAGACATGTGGGAGTTTGCAGTGTTTCCTAAAGTAATTTTGGGAATGGTAATTCTAGGTGTTATTATTGGTTTACTTGGCTTTTTTGAAAAAGTAAGCTATAAATTTTTTATGGGATGGTTTCTATTTATGTCTATATTAGGCGTATTAGGAATGTATGATTTTAATAATTGGTTAATAGATTATGGTAGCAACCTAGATCCGCATGCTATTATTAAAGTAACCAATCCAGATGGAACGCCTATGTCTTACAAACCACCATTATTTGGTTATCAAAAATTATTAAATTTTGATGTTACATCATTACCTCATATTGGCGGATATTTAATGTTTGTTGGTATGTCGTTAACACTCGTTGCTTTTTGGTTAGGTAGAAAAATGACCT
>DIAL01000083.1:0-3121 GCA_002414705.1 Flavobacteriaceae bacterium UBA5079 | reverse complement strand
AAACAAAACACTAAAACACTAAACACTAATGAAACAATTATTTTTAATACTACTGCTCGGGTTTACCATTACGTCGTGTACGGTAAAACCAGAGGCTATAAATTACGGACAGGATGCTTGTCATTACTGTAAAATGACCATAGTTGATAAAGTACACGCTGCCGAAATTGTAACTAAAAAAGGCAAAGTTTATAAATTTGACGCAACGGAATGCATGGTAAATTTTATGAATGATTTTGATAATTCAGAAATTGAACTGTATTTAACCAATCATTTTAATGAACCTGAAGTGCTTATTGACGCTACTAAAGCTACATTTTTAATTAGTAAAAATGTTCCAAGTCCAATGGGTGCTTTTTTAACAGCTTTTAAAACGAAACAAGAAGCTGAAGCGGTTCAAACAGAACAGGGAGGCGATATCTATACTTGGGATACTTTGTTGTTACATTTGCAAGGATAATCTTCGATTATTATTTTTAAACACTAAAATTTAATTTATGATGCCATTAAAAAAGCACCATATACTTACGGCTATCCTTATTTTTGCTTTAGGACATATACTTGTTGCGCAAACTATAACGGTTTGTAAAACCTGTGATATTAAGACTTTGCAAGGTGGTATTGACGCAGCTCAAGCAAACGATACCGTTTTTATTGAAAAAGGAACCTATAAAGAAATTGATGTACTCGTTAACAAGCCACTAACCATTATAGGAAAGGATTATCCGGTTATTGATGGCGAAATGAAAGGTGAAATTATTACTGTCGTTTCTGATAGCGTAACAGTTGATGGCTTGTTTATCAAAAATGTTGGTACTAGCTATACGTCAGATTACGCAGCTATTCGCTTGAAACGCGTTGAGAATTTCATGATAAAGAACTTGGTTTTAGAAAAGTTGTTTTTCGGTATTTATGTTGAAAAATCGAAAAATGGAAAAATATTTCATAATAAAATTATAGGAGATGCTAAAGAAGAGTATAATTCTGGAAACGGCATTCAGCTTTGGTATAGTCAGAATATTGAAATTGAACATAACTTTGTGCAACGTGTTCGCGATGGTATCTATTTAGAGTTTTCAGATGGCTGTATTATAAAAAATAATGTCAGCTCGCACAACGTACGTTATGGCTTACATTTTATGTTTTCTAATGATGATGTTTATGAAGATAATCTCTTCGAAAAAAATGGAGCAGGAGTTGCCGTTATGTTTTCCAAAAGAATAAAAATGTACAACAATATTTTTAGAGAAAATTGGGGAACAGCATCGTATGGTTTATTGCTTAAAGAAATAAACGATGCCGAAATTATGTATAATACCTTTGAAGAAAACACGATTGGAATTAATACGGAAGGTTCCAACCGAATTAAATACGAAAACAATAATTTTATCAATAACGGTTGGGCTATTAAAGTTCTAGGAGCTTGTTATACAAACACCTTTAAAGGAAATAATTTTTTATATAACTCCTTTGATATGGCTTACAATAGTAAGGTAAATGATAATGAGTTTGATGGTAATTACTGGAGTGAATATACAGGTTACGATTTAGATAAAAATGGCATTGGCGATGTGCCTTACAGACCTGTAAAACTCTTTTCATACATTGTAAACAGAACACCCGAAACTATTATTTTACTGCGTAGTTTGTTTATAGATATTATTGATTTTTCTGAAAAAGTATCGCCTGTATTTACACCAGACAATTTACTGGATAATAACCCTAAAATTAAAAGAATAACATGGTAAGTGTTGAAAACCTACATAAAAAATTTGGCAAGAATAAGGTGCTAACTGGACTTGATTTAGAAATTGGTGAAGGTGGGATATTTGCTGTATTAGGACCTAATGGATCAGGGAAAACCACACTGATAAAATCCATTTTAGGTATGGTAATCCCAGATAAAGGAATTATTTCTATTCATGGTAAATCCATTAAAAAAGATTCTAATTATAGAAAACAAATTGACTACTTGCCGCAAATAGCTAATTTCCCGAGTAACTTAAAAGTCAAAGAGCTCATAAAAATGATTAAGGACTTACGTGGGAATTCTTCCAACGAAGATTCTTTAATCCAAATGTTTAAATTAGAAACCTTTTTAGATAAAAAACTTGGACAGCTTTCTGGTGGAACCAAGCAAAAAGTGAACATCTTACTCACATTTATGTTTGATAGTCCGTTAGTTATTTTAGACGAACCTACAACAGGTTTGGATCCCATAGCACTAATCAGATTAAAAGAATTAATTAAAGCGGAGAAGGCTAAAGGCAAAACCGTATTAATTACCTCACATATTATGAGCTTTGTGGAAGAAATTTCAGATGAAATTGTTTTCCTTTTAGAAGGTAAAATTTATTTTAAAGGCACAATTCCTGCTCTTAAAACACAGACCAATCAACCCGATTTAGAACACGCAATCGCTTCCATTTTAACAGAAAATCATGTTTAAGATATTAAAATATAGTTTTTTCGATCTCATGCGTAGCCGCTGGAGTTACGTGTACTTTGCTTTTTATTTATTATTAGGAATCGTTTTATTATTTCTGAATAATGATTTATCCAAAGCCGTTATAACATTAATGAATGTCATTATCATTCTGGTGCCGCTTATTGGGACTATTTTTGGTGTTATGTATTACTATAATTCCAAAGAATTTACAGAACTCCTTTTAGCACAACCTTTAAAACGATCGTCTATTTTTTTAGGTCAGTATTTAGGTGTGGCAATTTCGTTATCTATGAGTCTAATTTTAGGATTAGGAATTCCTTTTGTATTCTACGGATTATTTATGTCTAATGCTATTTGGGACTTTAGCCTATTACTTATAACAGGCGTATTTTTAACACTCATTTTTACAGCTTTAGCCTTCAACATCGCCTTAACCAACGAAAATAAAATAAAAGGTTTTGGTTATGCCATACTTATGTGGCTGTTTTTAGCAGTTATTTATGACGGCTTATTCTTAATGTCTTTATTGTTTTTTGAAGATTATCCGCTTGATAAATTATCACTTATTGGAACTGTTTTAAATCCTGTGGATTTATCAAGAACTCTCATTTTATTAAAATTGGATATTTCTGCTTTATTAGGTTATACAGGAGCAGTTTTTAAACAATTTTT
>DIAL01000136.1:11024-11945 GCA_002414705.1 Flavobacteriaceae bacterium UBA5079 | reverse complement strand
AATCTAGGTTCTGCCATAGGCATATATTTACGATTTATGGTTGGATCTATAACACCAACAATATAGTTTTCAAATTTAGAATAGTAAAAACTCGCTGAATAATTAAAGTTTGTTTTCTCATTTTTTCCATTAAAACCAATCTCAAACTGATTGTTAACTTCTGGCTTTAAGTTTGGATTTCCTAAATACTCATAAGGATCTTGTCCAACATTAAAATGATTAATGTAACGCTCTATCATATTTGCAGACCGCACACCTCTTCCATAAGCTGCTTCTAAAGTGAAATTATTCGTAACACGTTTTTTGATTGAAACAGTACCACTAATGTTATGATCAGTTTTTTCCTCTAAATCATATCGGTTAGCAAAATCCATTTCTGGGTCATTAATATCACTTGTTACCAAATCATATCGAACACCAGCTGTTAATATGGTTGAAGGATCAATAGCCCATTTAGCTTCTGTAAAAACTCCAAAATCATTAATATAGGAATCTTGCCAAACTTTATCATTGAAAACTATTGGATTTGGTAAAGGCATGCCCATCATGTTTCTCTTAACCGTTCGCGTTCTACCTCCATCTCTAGCTATAAGCATCGCATCTACTCCACTAAAAACGTTTAGTTTGCTAAAAGGCTTCCAATTTACTTCTATTTTACCTCCAATTGTGGTTGCATCAACTCCAGATTCAGCTGCTGTTGTATTGAATGAAGGTCTATTATCATTAGTCATTAAATGATCCACATAACTATAGTATGCTTTAGCAGAAAGACTATTAATAATTTCACCCAAATCCGTTATTTTGTAATCTAAAGATAAAATACTGCTATTATCATATTCTGTATCCATCGGCAATGCCGCATGTAATACATCTCGACCAAAGGATTGTCTCCAATGTGCCTGTAAGCGCTGGTTATCTGTA
>DIAL01000136.1:8504-10951 GCA_002414705.1 Flavobacteriaceae bacterium UBA5079 | reverse complement strand
CTGGTTATCTGTAAAATTATAGCCGATTTTCACACCATAATCCGTACTTTTAAAAGATGATGGAATCTCTACACCATTACCATCCTTGTAATTACCAAAATTTCTGTAGCCAATGTTTCCAACAACATCATATTTATCCTCAATATATTGAAGTTGAAACATGCTTGTATATGAATTCCCGTTGGTTTCATAACCTCCTGAAGCTTTGCCATGCAAACCTTTTTCCATATAATTTGGCTTTTGGGTAACCATATTTATTACGCCTCCAAAAGTAGCTCCATAACGAACTGTGAAGGGTCCTTTAATTATTTCAATTCTTGCAATTTCCTCGGGAATTACATGCGTCGTAATTGGATCCATTCTATTTGGACATGCGTGCATAGCTTTTGTTCCTCCATCATATTGCACGTTTAATTGTTCGTATTGACTAGCTCTGAAACTAGGATCAATAGCGTAATTTCCTCTTTTTATAACCGAAAATCCGTTGATGTCGTTAAATAAATCGGCTACATTTTTGGGTTGCACCACATTTTCCTCATATTCATTGGTTACCGAATTCATGACTGGATCTATTTTAATATTCCCAGTTACGATAACTTCATCAAGTTTTACGGTTTCAGTGGAGTCTTTTGTTATGGGTTCTTTTTCTTGAGAATAACCCATAGCAGATACTAGTGTACATATTAGTACAGCATATATATTTTTCATTTGAATGATATTAAATTTATAACACGTGTTTTCGTTTATGTGTCTATAACAGCAAAAACGGTGATTAAATTGGAAAGTTAATTTAAAGCTGTGGTGGATGAAAAAATGAGCTCTCATAATGAAATCTATACAAATTTACATAGGAAATAATAGGTCTTTTATGAGTTGTAAAATTAGAAGAAAAATGATAATTAATTGCTGCTTCCGCAAAAAGTAGAAGTTCGTCAAAATTAATAACTTGTCCAGGTTCTGAACTATCTGATGACTCTTGTGAAATCTTTTTTAAATGACACTTTCCTAAACATGCTAATTCAGGTTTATCCTTGTTTATACAAAGTTTTTCAATAAAATTAACAGGATCCAACTCATAATAAACATAGGTGAATGAAACTCTTGTTGTATGGTACAACATAAGCACACTTAAAACGTAAGTCAGTATAACTATCCCATTTTTCATTGTTACAAAATTAGTGCAATAAAAAGATTGTCTAAGTGACATTTGTCACATTCGGCATTATTTTTTTTTGTGTAACATATGTAGCTGTCGTAGTCAGATTTAAAGATGACTTTTACAAAAACTTAAAAACAGACACCATGAAAAAGTTGAAATTCATTCAAATCAAAACATTTCTATTAATAGCATTGTCTTTCACATTCTTATTTTCTTGTGATGACAGCGACGATGATATTAAAAAAGGCAAAAATCAAGATTCAAGTCAAATATTAACAGAATCCGATACAGCAGCATTGCTATTTATGCTTGAGGAAGAACAACTAGCTAGAGATACTTATATCTATTTAAACGATTTATGGTCCATTAATCAGTTTGCTAATATTCAAAATAGTGAGCAATCGCACATGAATGCCATAGAAAATCAATTAATTATAAATAATATTGAGTATACCATTTTACCACATGGTGAATTTGAAAATCAAGATTTACAAGAATTATATAACCAATTTGAAACAGATGGTGCTGTAAGTTCTGCCAATGCCTTTCAAATAGGTGCAACAATTGAAGATTTGGATATTGTAGATTTACAAGATTATATTGATTCTACATTAAATACGACTTTAATTTCCATTTTCAGAAAATTACAATGTGGCTCAAGAAATCACTTACGCAGTTTTGTTACAGGTATTGAAAATATAGGCGAAACGTATACACCACAGTTTTTAACACAAACCGATTTTGATACTATAATAGCAGGAACCCAGGAATCCTGCAATTAACTATTTGAAAAACAAATTTCTAAAAAGACATCCAAAAATATATTCTCCTTAAAATCTATTAGAACACATTTTAGAATATATTATTAGTTTTTAAAAATTTTCTCTGACTTTTTTGACAATGTAGTTTACTGATATATATCATTTTTACACATATTTAAAAATGATACATTTATGACGCTATTTAGATAAAAATCATACTTTTATTTAAACAATTTAAAGGAAAAGGACTACGAGTAACAAAGGTTACAGACTTCTACATATTCTAACAGTACTTTTGTACTAGAAAATTAAAACAATACATGAAGACCAATATTTATTTACCAATTTTGCTCGGTATTTTTACCATATCAGTACATGGGCAAGAGTTGGTTCCTATCTCAAAATCGGATGTTTTATTAAAAGTTTCTGAAAATAATACATCTATTAAAATTTCAGAAAAAGAATTTAATGCAGCCAAAGCAGATTTTAATCAAACCAACGCTGTGTTTTTACCAAACATTACGGCA
>DIAL01000136.1:4641-8377 GCA_002414705.1 Flavobacteriaceae bacterium UBA5079 | reverse complement strand
TCTAAATTAAATCAGGAGATTTTAACGCAAAATGATTTTAATCCTGCGCTATTGAATGATCCTTCGCAAATTGAAAACTTTGCAACAAAATTTGAAATTCAACAACCATTAATCAATGTGGATGGCATGTATCAGCGTAAAGCGGCTAAATCCAAAATGGAAGCTATGGCTTTAAAAACGGAGCGCACTACGGATTATCTAACGTTTGAAGTTGAAAAAGCCTACATGCAATTACAACTAGCATATAAAGGAGTTACTGTTTTAGAAAAAGCATTAGTTGCAGCCAATTCCAATAAAAAACTAGCGGATAATAGCTTTAAACAAGGGTATTTACAACGTGCAGATGTATTGAATGTAGAAGTTCGTGTAACAGAGGTTCAAAATCAATTACAAATGGCAAAAAGCAATGTTCAAAACGCATCTAATTACCTGTCTTTTTTAATGAATGATGATAATTATGTGGTTTACACGCCAACAGATAGTCTAACTATTTCTGTGGTGACACTAGAGACACAAAGTATTTCGGAGAATCGTTCAGATATTAAAGCCATGCAATTAGCTACAAATGCTTACGAATCGATGAATAAAGCAGATAAAATGGCATTTTTACCACGATTAAATGCCTTTGGAAGTTATGAGTTATATGACGATCAAGTATTTCAAGGCGATGCCAACGGTTATTTATTTGGTGCACAATTATCTTGGGATGTTTTTCAAGGCTCCAAACGTTTTGGAAAAGCACAAAAAAGCAAAGCTGAATTTGAGAAGTCTAAATTGGAATACAACCAATATGTTTCACAAAGTAATTTAGAATTGAATAAAGCCAAACGCGCCTTACTAGATGCGGAAAATAAGTTAACGTTAACCGCTTTGGCGCTATCTCAATCTCAAGAATCATTGAGAATCAGAACCAACAGATTTAAAGAAGGTTTAGAAAAAACATCAGATTTACTATCAGCTGAAACGCAATATTCTCAAAAACAATTGGAATACTACCAAACTATTTTTGAATATAATTATGCACAAGCGTATATGCAATTTTTAACCAAGGAATAATATCTCAATGGCAATCGAGATCTAAATATTAAATAATTATAAAATGAAAAGACACCTATACATACTAACTATTTTTGGAGCAGCATTATTCCTAACCAGTTGTGGTAACAAAGACAAAAAAGCAGTTGTAGACACTACTCCAGCCATTTCTGTTGTTGTTAATCAAGTTGAAGCTAATAGCAACAGTCCCTTTTTATCTGTCAGCGGAAAAATTCAAGCTGAAAATAGTGCCGAATTAAGCACCAGAATGATGGGCTATGTTAACCAAGTTCATGTTAATGTTGGCGATAAAGTTAACAAAGGACAATTATTAGTATCTATAAATAATACCGATTTACAAGCAAAAAAAGCCCAAGTAAACGCAGGAATCACCGAAGCTACTGCTGCTTTTAATAATGCAGAAAAAGATTACAATAGATTTAAAAATTTATTTGCAAATAATAGCGCTTCACAAAAAGAAATGGATGATATGACTGCTAATTTTGAAATGGCCAAAGCACGATTAGAATCTGCAAATCAAATGAAAAATGAAATCAATGCTCAATTTGCATACAGTAACATTACGGCACCTTTTAACGGCACAATAACCAGCAAAAACGTAGAAGAAGGAAATATGGCAAATCCAGGTGTACCTTTAATAAGTATGGAGACGCCTGGGAATTTTGAGGTTATGGCTATGGTTCCAGAAACAGAAATTTCTGAAATAAAAAATGGATCTTCGGTAGATGTATTAGTAAAGTCTATCAATAAAACATTAAAAGGAACGGTATCCGAAGTTAGTACGTCGGCTAAAAATACAGGTGGACAATATTTAGTAAAAATAGATTTAGATAAAACAGACGCAAATATTTTATCTGGTATGTTTACTACGGTTCAGTTTCCAGTAGAAAGAAAAGTAAAATCATCCATAGTTTTAATTCCTAAAGAAGCTATAATTACTAACGGTCAATTATCAGGTGTTTATACCGTAAGCCAAACTAATACAGCATTATTACGTTGGTTGCGTTTGGGAAGAACTTTTGGAAACCAAGTAGAAGTATTATCAGGTTTAAATTCTGACGAAGCATACATTGTTTCTGCTGAAGGAAAGCTTTATAATGGAGCAAAAATTTCAATTCAATAACAAAAAGTCGCGTTAAGGATAGCAATGAAAATCCTTTTTTTGCTGCCATATTTGGCAAAAAAAGATTGTAATGTATAGCCTGTTAAAACGCCCAAAAAGATTTAAACATGAAAGAAGGAATAGCAGGAAAAATTGCCAAAGTCTTTATGCAATCCAAGTTAACAGTATTGTTAATGATTGTATTTATGGTAGTTGGTGTTTATAGTTCGTTTTTAATTCCGCGTGAAGAGGAACCGCAAATTGACGTGCCAATGGCAGACATTTTTGTAGGGTATCCAGGCGCAAGTCCTACGGAAGTAGAATCTCGTGTCATTAAACCTTTAGAACAATTAATTTCTAATATTAAAGGTGTGGAATATGTGTATTCTACATCCATGAAGGAACAAGGAATGGTTATCGTACAATTTTATGTTGGCGAAGATATTGAGCGTTCCTTTGTTAAATTATACAACGAAATTAATAAGCACATGGACCAAATGCCAGCAGGTGTTACGTTTCCATTGGTAAAAACACGTGCTATTGATGATGTTCCCATGTTAGGTTTAACGTTATGGAGTGAGAATTATGACGATTACCAATTAAGCCAAATGGCGCAAGAATTGGAAGCCGAAATTAAAAAAATAAACGATGTAGCTATTACACATAAAATTGGTGGAAGAAATCGCCAATTACGTGTGGTATTAGATAAAGATAAATTGGCTGCAAGCGGATTAGATTTCTTGTCGGTTTCAGAAATGATTACCGCAAATAATAGTCAATTAAGTTCGGGGAGTTTTGATAAAAACGATACAGAATTCCTTATAAACACTGGTAAGTTTCTAGAAACAGTTACAGATGTAGAAAACTTGGTAGTTGGCGTTCAACAGAATCAACCTATTTATTTAAAGCAAGTGGCGCAAATAATTGATGGTCCAGAAGTACCTCAAAATTATGTGAGTCTTGGATTTGGAAAAGGTAGTGTGAAATCTGCCGATTATAAATCGGAATATCCTGCAGTTACCATTTCAGTTGCCAAAAGAAAAGGTGCTGATGCCATGAAAATTGCAGAAGTTATTATTGATAAGGTAGACCATTTACGTACGACTTTAATTCCTGACGATGTTCATGTTGAAATTACTAGGAACTATGGCGAAACGGCTTCACATAAGGTATCAGAATTACTATTACACCTTATAGGCTCTATCATTGCGGTAACATTTGTGGTTATGTTAGCTATGGGTTGGCGTGGCGGATTGGTGGTGTTTTTATCCGTACCAATTACCTTTGCTTTAACCTTATTAAGTTACTACATGTTGGATTATACATTAAACCGAATTACACTATTTGCTTTGGTTTTTGTAACAGGAATTGTGGTGGACGACTCCATTATTATTGCCGAAAACATGCACAGGCATTTTAAAATGAAACGCCTACCCTTTAAACAGGCAGCTTTATACGCTATTAACGAAGTTGGAAATCCAACTATTTTAGCCACATTTACAGTAATTGCATCTGTTTTACCCATGGCTTTTGTGTCTGGTTTAATGGGTCCATATATGGCTCCTATGCCAATTGGCG
>DIAL01000136.1:4181-4405 GCA_002414705.1 Flavobacteriaceae bacterium UBA5079 | reverse complement strand
TATATTTTCTTAAGAGAAAAAGATAAAAAAGGACAACCTGAAAAAGTGGAAAAACCGTTAGAAGAAACCCTTATTTATCGCCTTTACAATAAGTTTGAGCGACCATTAATGGAAAACAAAGCAAAACGCTGGCTATTTTTAGGAGGAACATTTGTTATTCTAATAGCAACTATGATGTTATTTTTAACCAATTCGGTAGCCGTAAAAATGTTGCCTTTTGATAA
>DIAL01000136.1:0-4026 GCA_002414705.1 Flavobacteriaceae bacterium UBA5079 | reverse complement strand
TTGCCTTTTGATAATAAAAATGAATTTCAAGTGGTTATTGATATGCCTGAAGGTACAACCTTGGAACGTACTGCTGTGGTGACTCAAGAAATTTCGCAATACTTATCTACTAGACCAGAAGTAATTAATTATCAAAATTATGTTGGCACCTCTGCTCCTATTACGTTTAACGGTTTGGTGCGTCATTACGATTTACGTGGTGGTAGTAATATGGCAGATATTCAGGTGAATTTAATTGATAAAGGCGAACGTTCTGCACAAAGTCATGATATTGCTAAATTGTTACGTCCAGATATTCAAAAAATCGCAGCAAAATATAATGCAAATGTGAAATTAGTTGAAGTTCCACCAGGACCTCCAGTATTATCAACAATTGTTGCCGAAGTTTATGGACCTGATTACGAAGAGCAAATGAGAATTGCTGGTAATATTCAGGATATTTTGAATAACACGGACGATGTGGTTGATGTGGATTGGATGGTTGAAAATGATCAAACCGAATATCAATTCGAAATCAATAAAGAAAAAGCTATGTTATATGGCGTTGCACCAAAGCAAATTGCTTATACCATGAATATGGCGTTATCCAACAGAGCTATAACCACCTTATATGATGAAGATGCCAGCAACCAAGTAGGATTGCTATTGACATTGGATGAAAAAGAAAAATCTACAATCTCTGATATTTCGCAATTAAAAGTAAAATCGAAACAAGGTAATATGGTACCAATTGCCGATTTGGTAACTATTAATACAACAACAAGTGCAAAAAGTATTTACAGAAAAAACCAAAAGCGTGTGGTTTATGTATTGGCCGATATGGCTGGCGAGCTGGAAAGTCCTGCGTATGCTATTTTAGGCATGGAAGAAAAATTAAAAGACATTCCATTACCAACAGGCTACGAATTGAATGAAATGTATTTAGGTCAACCAGATTTTGAAGATAATTACACCGTAAAATGGGATGGCGAATGGCAAATTACACTGGAAGTATTTCGGGATTTAGGAATTGCTTTTTTAGGCGCTATTATCCTAATTTATATCCTAATTGTTGGTTGGTTCCAAAACTTTAAAGCACCAATTGTTATGATGGTTGCTATTCCATTATCCTTAATCGGTATTATTTTAGGACACTGGATTATGGGAGCTTTCTTTACGGCAACGTCATTTATTGGCATGATTGCTTTAGCAGGAATTATGGTACGAAACTCGGTACTGTTAATCGACTTTATAAACTTAAGAACTGCAGAAGGCATTCCCTTAAAACAAGCAGCTATTGAAGCTGGAGCGGTACGAACCACTCCTATTCTACTAACGGCTGGAACCGTTGTAATTGGTGCTTTTGTAATATTATTTGATCCTATTTTTCAAGGATTAGCCATATCATTAATGGGTGGAACAATTGTTTCCACCGTATTGACACTGTTAGTTGTACCATTAGTTTATTACATGATAGAAAAGAAGAATTATAAGTAATCATTTTTTTTCAGATATCGTAGATTCATGCAGAAATCAAAAATAAAAATCTGCAATTATCAGCGAAATCTGCGGGAAACAAAAATATAAAACAGATGAAATTAGTGATAGTTACAGCGGTAGAAGAGTTTCATAAAGATGTTTTAAAACTCTTTAAAGAATCCCAAATTGAAAATTTTAGCAGTTCCGATATTGATGGTCACAAGGGAGCTCCAAGTTTGCTTTCAACCTCTAATTGGTTTCCTGCTGTAAGTGGTGGTAATGAATCGGCTTTATTCTTCTCTTTTACAGATGATGCACATATTGATGCGTTATTCAGTTTAATAAAAGAATTCAACTCTAATTTAGACACTTACAATCCCATAAAAGCAGTGGTTGTACCAATTGAAAAATTTATATAAACTTTAAAAATTAAATAACATGTTAAATACATATTTCAGAATCATTGTGGGCACTATGGTATTATTAAGTGTCGTATTAACCGTATATGTCAATCCTAATTGGATGTGGTTTACAGTTTTTATTGGCGTGAATTTAATTCAATCTGCCTTTACAAAATGGTGCTTATTAGAAACTATTTTACAAAAACTTGGTATTAAGAAAGAAGGATCTGCGAGTTGTTCGGTTCCAAATTCGAATAAAAAATAATTTAAACTAAAACAGGATATAAATAAATTTATATCATTGATTATCAATTAATTATGTTTATATATTTTTTTTTAAAAAAACTAATATTTAGGTAATTCTTAAATAAGTAGTAAAATAACACAATACCTACTTAAAAAACAAGCTTAAGCTATTCAGTATACGCCAACATTAAAAATGGAACCTGAATATTATAAGCTATTTGCTCGGTTTTATGATTTAAGAATAAATGCTCTAAAAACGTATGTTGTTTTCGCATCATACAGAAAAGTTCAATATTGTGTTCATCTATATAATCTAAAACCGTTTTTAAATATATGGTTTCAGATTTCGTTACAAATTGATGATTCACATTTTGAAAAAACACATCCAATTCCTGTTGAACTAGTTGTTGTTTGGCATCCATATTTTTATGTTCAGAAATATGAAGTACATCTAAATTGTAATTATAATGTTCAGCCAAATCTATTAAAATATCTAAATCTTTTCGCTTATAGGTCGTTTGATATTTAGTAGTAAAAAGCACATTCTTTATAGGTTTTATTTGGCTCTTTTCTGGAATAGCCAAAACAGCTACATGACAACGCTGAAAAACACGTAAGGTATTACTACCAAAAATAATTTTCTCCAAATTTGTAGCACCTTTGGTTCCCATTATAATTAAATCTATTTGGTGTAATTCTACAGTTTGATTTATAGCTCCAATTAAATTATCATAATCCACAATAGGTTCAAAAGTGTGTAACAGGTTATTATGTTTATCATTAAGTGTTTCTATAAGTGATTCCAATTTAACTTTAGCATCTGAAATTAACTCACTATATACAGACTCTGTAGGCATGCTTTGCATGAGATCGTCAGAAATAAATGTGGAAGATTTTACAACGTTTAGTAATTGGAATTCACACTCTGTAAACATGAATAATTCCAAAGCATAATTTATGGCGTGGATGGAGTTTTCGGAAAAATCGGTAGTTAATAATATATGTCTCATTTTAAAGATCAATTTTGAAATTACAAGATACTATTTGAAAAGCATATTTTAAATGACAAATATCATTTTTATAGATTTTGAAATATAAAAATGTTTTTTTGTAAAAATTAACTTACAATTAACATTTTTTAACTATGCATTTCATCGATTAAAGTCATTTTTCTTTGACGAATAGCTTTTAAACGCATAAATTTGAGATAATTGAATATTAAAAGAATATCATGAAAAAACTTTAAAGTAAAAAACAGGTTGAGCGTATTTGTAAAAAGAAATCCCAAATCGATTTTTACTGGAAACACTCAATACTTATAGCCTTTAACTAGCTATAGACCTATACATGTAAAATGAAATCACTTAACCTACTTCATAAACATAGGATTTATGTTCTATCCGTTTGTATGGCATATTTAATGTCGTCGTGGGTTTCTTATGCTCAAATTACAATTTTAACACCAAACTTAAATTTCACCCAAGCTTGTGCTTCACCTGGTTTTAACTCCTATAATTTCACCTTTTCATTTTATCCAGCACAGAATTTAGGTACAAACAATCAATTTATTGTTGAAATGTCTGATGCTAGCGGAAGCTTTACTACCGCAACAACCGTTCAGACATTAACGAATAACACATCGCCTGTTTCAGGTAGTTTTGCTTTACCGACTGATACGGCTGGCGAAAACTACAAAATACGCGTTCGCAGTACAAATCCCGTTCAAACTAGCCCAGAAAGCGCAGTGTTTTCTGCATATTACGCAATTCACAATCAACCCTTTTCAATAAATAACTACAACAGTAGTATTAATTTATGCGAAGGCGAATCATTTTTATTAGAGGTGGATGATTCGGGAACAGCTTCACAACCCGTTTTTTATCCAAACTTGAACTATATCTGGTACAAAAATTACATTGAA
>DIAL01000149.1:550-4679 GCA_002414705.1 Flavobacteriaceae bacterium UBA5079 | reverse complement strand
GATAAAAGTAATGATGAGCTTATTAAAAGAGCTGATATCGCAATGTATAGAGCTAAAAAGGCTAATAAGAAGGTTATAATATATTAAATGTTATTACGAAAAGAGACTATTTTATTCTGATATTATAAATTTGAAGTATCATTTATCTAATCTGAATTTTCGCGATAATTTTAGCCCTTGTTTGAGGGCTTCGACCTTTACGTGCTGCGCGGGTATTAACGCATATCCTGGGCAATTGGCTTCTACCATTATAAGGAATGATGGAGGTTTTCAGCAGCTCAATGCTGAGTGGGGACTAAAACCAAATTGGTCAAAGCGTTTATTGATTAACGCTCAAAGTGAAACTGTTCTTAATAAGCCTACATTCAAAGACGTTATCATTAGTCATCGGTGCATTATCTCATGCTCTGGTTAGTATGAATGGCGGACTGAAAATGTAAAAAATTAGAAGTACTTGTTTTCAAACACAAATGATGAGCCTTTTTCGATGGCAGGAGTTTGGTACGAATCCCCAACACTATAAAAAACATGCCCTATTTAGGCTTTCATATTGTTGAATTTATAACTAAATCATTTTATTAAACTAAAAATAAATATCAGCAATAATAGTTATTACAGCTATGCCTAAGTCAAATTTAAAACTGTCGATAAAATATATTATCGACGGTTTATTTGACCTGTTTATCCTCAATATTCATATCGAAGAATAAAACACCACTGTCGGCTTTGAGCTTAAACCTGTCTCACAAGCTAGCAGAGAATATTGAGCTAAAAGTCTCGCGCCTTCATATAATATTTATTAATGATTACGTCTGCTTTTATGAATAGTTAAACTTTTTAGGATGACAAATTTAAATTCGATTGAGCGGCACTATTGGTAGATCGTTTTCACCTGAACATAGAACATCCACAGATCTCTGTGGGGATTTCAAATATTAGAAGCGAAAGCGTAAAACACAAACTAACGACATAAAACAAGTTATTGATGAAAGTATTATCGCTATTAAAGCAGCTTATCTTAGTATGTTGCGATGAGTATTTATTTAATCACCGCAGCATACTGCGACAGGCTCTATTTGTAATATATGACTATAGACCTATTGGTGTTAACTTTATTTTATTCGTTTTTTATATAATTAAATGTCGTGTTAATACTTTCATGCCCTAGATTATTTTTAATATCCATGACGTGGTCTAATGGATTACGGAAATTAGATGTTACATAAGCATGTCTGAAACTATTTAAACTTAACTTATGCTCTGTATTTTGATTAATTGCATTCATTACTGATTGAAGACTTAAACTACGATGTTTTTTATTTCTTTGATCATCACCATTTTCTGCTTGAAATACCCAAGTGTCGCCAGGGTATTTATCGCGAATTTTTTCTAATAGTGCTAAAGATTCATGATTTAGCGTTATGCTGACTTTTTCTTTATTAGGTAGATATCTTTTAGCTCTACCTAAATTTAATGTCCCCTTGATGAAGTCAACATCAGAAAATTTAAGGTCTATTATATCAGCAAAACGAAAACCACTATTAAACATAAAAAAACAAATGCCGTGTACTTTATCTTCACCAGATGACAATAGTTTTTCAAGTGATTTATCTATATCTTGGTTTGTATTCATAGTCTTTGACTCTCTTAGTTAGTATTACTCTTAATTTCAGAAAGTTGATAAGATCAACAATCTGTCCGTTTTTCTTTAAAATTCGTTCATGATTGATTCTTTTGTGTTTTTTCTAATTGAACTATAAGCTTCTCATTACCAACAATGGTGCTTTCATAACTACGCAGTGTTTTTTCATTCAATCTGGTTTGTTCTTCAAAATTAGATCTAAGCTCAGCAGTTAGAGAAGCCTGCTGGATTAGCTTCTCTTTTTCTTCTGTAAGTTTTGTGTTAATAGTAGTTAATTCATTTCTTAATGAAGTTATTTCAGATTGCAGATTAGTGTTATTGCTATCAAAATTTATGAGTTGCTTTCCTGTTTTATCTTGCTCTTTTTCAAGTGACAGAATTAGCTTTTCATTACCAGTTATAGCTGACTCTTTACTTGATAATTCTCTATTAAGCTCAGCTATCGTAGAATTAAGTTCTTTGTTTTCAGATATAAAGTGAGAGTTCTGTGACTTTATTTCATCAAGAAGCTGTTGATTAGATTCAAGCTTTAATTCTGATTTTGTAATGTCAGTTCTTAGTGATTCGTTTTGGATAGTTAGTTGCTTATTGTCGTCAACCGAAGTGGTAAGTTGTCGCCTGATTTCAATAATTATGCTTTCGTGAGATTTATGTTCTGTTGCTAATTCAGTTTGAAGAACACTGATCTTTTCTTCTTGCTGTTGAATTAAATTAGATTGTTCATTAACTTTATTTTCTGAATTTTGTAAATCAGATAAAGCATGATCTCGTTGATCAATTGCGTCTAGAGCTTGCTCTTTATATCTTCCTTCAGCATGACAATTAAAACGATTGATTTCATTCAACAAACTGGAAGTAAACTCGGATGAAAATCCTAGTTTCTTAAAAACCTCTTCTTTATTTTTATTTTGAGCATCTGTCCAGTTTTTTAAATATTTATGACCTGTAGATCTACTACTGTTTGGCAATTTTTCTAAAACTAAGCTGACTGTTGGTTTTATCCCTTTGCGTAATAATTCATTACAAAAATTATCAGTCAAATTCTGTTTATCTTCAGTGTTTAATTTACTCATGTTTTAATTCTTCCTATGTTTTTGATGAACGAACACTTAAACCTAACGAACACTGTTCGTTCGCTTTATCATGTTTTGAAGCATTTTTATGCTTACTCATTCAAGGACTATAGTCAGTTTTTTACTTTTTATGAGTAATGAAATTTAAATAAGTATAATAAAAACAAGTTAGTACGTGTGACGTACTAACTTTTTTTCAGATTGGAAGTAAATTAAGAACACATAAATGTAATTATTTCATTGAGAAAGGAGTATTTGTTTTTAGATAGGTTATTAAGTTGGTACTTACAAGGTACTAATTTAAGATGAGAAAAGGATAAGTTCACTTCTCATAAAATAATGGTATGGGGTGATCGTGCATAGAACACTTGAGAATTGAAAAAATAATCTAGCGCAATCTAATATAAATAGGAGCTTAATCTTGGCGCAGCAAGAGGGATATAATATTTTTGATTAATGTAAAACCCAAGGCTGGATTGATAGTACATTCAGATAGTGTTCAATATGCGAGCCATCGTATAGGCGGATACGCAGATTGCATGGTTTTGTGGGCAGTATGAGTAAGAAAGGTTGTTGCTGGTATAATGCAGTAGCAGAGAGCTTTTTGTTAGTTTAAAACAAGAACGCGTACATTGGCGTAACTATCAAACACGTTATGCCACTTAGCAAAACGTAATGAATTATATAACCATGTGGGATAACAGTAACAGACTACATTCTTACTTGGACTATCAAAGCCAGAATGATTTTGAATTGAAAATTAATGAGCTAGAAAAAGTAGCTTAACTAGGGTGACTGAACTGAATTTACTTGATCAGGTCAGTTCGGCTTGTCTATTAGTTTTTGTGTAGGTATTTTTGGAGGATTTCAAACAGAGATCACCATGCCTGACTATGTTAGTTAAATCGCAAAGAACAGTAGGTATCCCTTTTCTAATCGCAAATAGTAGGCTTTTGTACTCTTGCCTAAAACCTTCCTTACTTGTTATAAAGTCAGCATTAGGGTTATAGTCACCGTCATAAAAAAGATGCTTCAGACTGTACGTCGAATGATAAACACCAACAATAGCATCACCGAAGTAGCGCCATAAGAAGAGCAATTGTTTATAATCATTAAGTCTTTTATCGCTACTGGAAATGAACGACTTAAATAATCTAGCTTGATGCTTTTTCTCTTGTCTCGATAACTCATTTTTCTACTAACATTGCTTTTTGAGCGCTTTAACCTCTTTCTCCCTTTTTTCAACAAACGAGTTTTAAGCACTATTCTACAAATTTGGCGAAGTAGGTATTTCTGTAATTGAATGAGGCTAGGAAGGTCATTAGAGTCATTTTTAATTTGGTTCAATAAACTGGCAGCTAGCAGAAACTTGTCTTGTTCTTTTGGATATCTCAAATCATACCTAAACTCGCTA
>DIAL01000149.1:0-421 GCA_002414705.1 Flavobacteriaceae bacterium UBA5079 | reverse complement strand
GGGCACCATAACAGCAATATATAAAGCGGCAATTGAATTACTGTTGGCCATTTTTTAGGTTAACTAGATTTCGGATAAATTAAAAACTACTTATTCAGGTAAACTCATTTTTTTATCAAAAGTAGTAGGTTGAAATAATTCTTTAGCCTTTTTAGTTATTGCAAATTCACTATAGGATTTTTTGCCACGATGAGTGGTGGGGACATAGAGCACTTAAGGAAACACCTTGCTGTCACCATTTTTATCAAGTCCCAGCCTTGCGGCTCAACATTTCTATTAATCTATTTCTTCGTTATAATGGATCTTAAGTTAGTAATAATATTGTGACTGATAAAACCCAGATGAAAAATATATTGTTCTATTAGCATCCACTAAATTATTTATGGGTAACGGAAATTTATGTAATTTAAGAATAGGGTCT
>DIAL01000146.1:1062-2904 GCA_002414705.1 Flavobacteriaceae bacterium UBA5079 | reverse complement strand
AATCCTTTTGCTGCTAAATTACCGTCGTCATCTACAGCCTGTAAACCTAAAAGACTAGCTAAAGTATACCTTCGAAAATAAGTTATTTCAGATCCTTTTTTTTGGGCGTCTAGATTAGGACTTAATTCTAAAGAGGAATTACGAAACGAATTATCGTCAATACATTGCAATATGGTTTTTACTTCATTATTAATAATAGGCTGAGAAAGTAAAATTTTGTGTTTTTCTAAATATGGGTCTAATTGTTTTATTAGCGTATTTATATCAAAGTATTTAGATCTAAAAAAAGGATTATTAGAATCTTTGCTAATCGCTCCAATTTCTTTTCGTAGTAAAAATAATTTTACCGTAATGTTTTCTGCTTTCATTTTATTGTCTGTTTAAAGTTAATATTTACTATTTCCTGATTTAAGTCATCAATTTGAGATTCTAAACTAATTATTTTATTAGTAAGAGATTTTAATTTAATTTCCTTTTCTAAAATGTCAACTCTTTTTATTAATGCTTTGATACGATATTGCTGTTCCTTTAGCATTTCGTTTTTTACCTCGTGAGATACGTTATATCTTACATCCATTCTAAGGTATCTTTATAAGATTTCTTTGCTTCTAGTTCTTTGTAAATTTGCATTTGAGAAAACGCATCTGATTGCCAGGCGGCGTGAGCTAATTGAATTTCTAATGTAATGATTTCTGATTTTACTACTTCTAATTCTGTTCGTAAAGGCATTTGTTCTGTTTTTTATTGTTAATACTAATTGTTCTGAGCAACAAATATAAACAAAAAAGTGAATAAAAAAAACTCTAGGACAAAAAAAAAGGTCAATATAAAATTAACCCTCTTTCTCTAACAATAAACAGAACATCCAAATATACTGTTTTAGATTTTATCCACAAAAGTTTTATATCTTTTTATCATTTCTATAATTTCTGCGTCTGAAAGTTTAATAATCTTCTGAGCTTTTATGTGAAGTCTTCTAGCTGTACCCTCGCCAAATTTAATATCTAAGTTTTGTGAAAAAATAAATTGTTCACCAAATTTAAAAACGTTACATCCTGCGCATTGTACCTGGCAATTTGTTTCGTCCCATCTTGTTGAGTAATGACGTCTAGATTGAAAATGACCGTTTTGTAGTTTCTTATAATGATCCTCTTTACCACAGGTAAAACAAGTAGCGATATCATTAACTGAATTTTTACGTCTTATATATGTACTGAAAATAGTATCTAGTTGTTTTACTAATTTACTTCGAGTAAGTTTTTTTGCCATTCATAATCCAATTTTAAAACATATAAATATATGGATTTTATTTTGGTCAATCAAAAAAAAAGTAATAAATTTGAGTTTTTCTTTAATTCTAATGTATAAGAAATTAAAAAAATAATAGTAAAATCTATAGAAAAGTAATGGTTTACGCCTTGTATGCTATTTTTAAAGCTACTTACTTAATGCTTTAAATTTCTCAACCCCTCTAGATCCGAAATAAGCTACATAAACGGTAATTAAAAGTGATTTTAGCAAATCAATCCATTCTGTAGAAACTCCAAAGTCTATATTTAAAGAGTCTAATACAATTAAAAAAACCATTGATACGGTTAAAAACAATAATGTTAAAGGTCTTGTATTTTTTGAGAGGTATGAATCGCTTTTCATATCTGAATCCCATCTTTTTGATATTTCCTGCATTTCGGTAATATCGATATCTAGCATTTTTAAAGCTGTTTCTTTGTCTTCAACACTTAGTTTAGTGTCATTTGTAATTAAACCTCTTAAAACGCCTAAATAACCACTCTGAGGCAATGCATCACCAATAGACGATCCTAACTTTATTAAGAATTTTCC
>DIAL01000146.1:0-874 GCA_002414705.1 Flavobacteriaceae bacterium UBA5079 | reverse complement strand
A
This sequence comes from Flavobacteriaceae bacterium UBA5079, assembly GCA_002414705.1. GTDB lineage: Bacteria > Bacteroidota > Bacteroidia > Flavobacteriales > Flavobacteriaceae > Algorimicrobium. Next base: position 873 of record DIAL01000146.1, on the reverse strand, counting down.
CTTTAGTTTCAGAAAACTTTTTTGGAGGTTTCATTTATTTTTTTTTTGATTCATTAAATACCATTTATTCAAAGTGTATCCAAGAACAACTAGAGAAAGTATAATCTTTAACCCTAATTCAATCGCCGTGAAATTTACAACCATTGCCAATCCATTAAGTCCGTATATTTTTAAATCTATTATTTTCATTTAGCACGTTTTACATTCAGACCACGTATAATAGACACCTTTTTTTTGTGTAACTAATACCTGATTTCTGTTATCTTTTTTATTAATAAATGAAACGTGAAGCCATCTAGGTTCTACACCAAATTCCCATATTAACTGGTCAAAATCTAAGTGGTCTTTTATATAGTGAAACATCTCTAAATTGGTTTTACCACCCATTGATGTAATATCAACAGCATTTCCAGTTAAATGACTAGACGAAATAGAGCCACCTAAGCCTGAATTTAATTTTTCAGACCTAAACATACTATTTACTTTTATTGGGTGTTCTACCCACTCCCTTAACGGCTCAAATACTTCTTTTGCTAGTGTTTCCATATTCTCTATATCTTGAGCTTTTGGTTTATTAGCAATATTGTACGTTTTTGCGTGTTCGGAGTGAGTAGCCTCTTTATATGAGATGTGTTTACTAATTTTTTTCATCTTCTTTGATTAATTCGTAAGAACCATCCTTTAAATCTATATTGACTTTTCCGTAAGACTCTTCTAATTCTTTCTTTGTTTCGTCTTGCTCTTTCATTAGCTCAACGTAAAAATGATTTAAGGTGTTAATTTGAGTTTGTAATAATCCCAAATCGTGCAAAATTGCACCTTTTTTCTGCTCTTGTTTTTGTAATCCTTCTAATTCTGCTTCGGTAATTTTTG
>DIAL01000075.1:17601-25707 GCA_002414705.1 Flavobacteriaceae bacterium UBA5079 | reverse complement strand
GAAGCTGCTATAACACCAAAAACAAAAATATTGTATTGTGAATCTGTTAGTAATCCGCTATTAGAGGTCGCAGACATTAAGGGTTTATCTGAACTAGCCAAAAAGCACAACTTAAAATTAATTGTAGATAATACGTTTTCACCATTATCTATTTCGCCAATAAATCTTGGTGCAGATATCGTTATTCATAGTTTAACTAAGTTTATTAACGGCTCCTCAGATGCTGTTGGTGGCGTTATTTGTGGTACTCAAGAATTTATAGATGAATTAAGAAATGTAAACGACGGTGCAGCGATGTTATTAGGCTCTACAATGGATAGTTTGCGTTCTGCTTCTATTTTAAAGAATTTAAGAACGTTACATATAAGAATGCAACAGCATAGCCTTAATGCAACTTATTTAGCAGAAAAATTTGAAAATACAGGCATCAAAACAGTATATCCAGGTTTAGCCTCTCACCCATCTCATAACCTATTTAAGTCTATGATGAATGAAAAGTATGGCTTTGGAGGTATGATGACTATAGATGTTGGTTCTTTAGATAAAGCCAATGCTTTAATGGAATTAATGCAAGAGAAAAATTTAGGATATTTAGCGGTTAGTTTAGGTTTTTACAAAACCTTGTTTTCTGCACCAGGAAGCTCAACATCGTCTGAAATACCTGAAGATGAACAAAAGGAAATGGGATTGAGTGATGGCTTAATTCGTTTTTCTATTGGACTTGATGCAGATATTGAGCGCACATATAAAACCATGCGCACGTGTATGAAAACTCTTGATATTTTATAAAAACATATTAATTTTTCATAATTTATTAAGGAGTACGTTAAAGCGTACTCCTTTCTTTTTTCTAAAATTCAGATTATTACTTCTACTTTCTCTACTGTTCCAGAAATTAGCATTTGCATACTTTATTCGAAAATCGTAACATTACAATCCTAACGAAACTAACTACCAACATGCAGCACGATAAAAATCTATCAAATATTGAAATAGAAGACCAAACAATTATTGAAAATAAAGAATTAACTATCTGGGAAGCGTTAATTCCGGTCGTTATGTTAATGATGATGCTGGCTTACAACATCTTTTTTGCAGATGGCGAAGCATTAGGAGAATATTCCAATCAGTTTATTTTATTATTAGGTGCTGCTGTAGCGGCTATTGTCGGTTTTTTTAATAATGTGGGCTTTCAAGTTATGATGAAAGAGGTTTGGGAAAACTTACGTAGTGTATTTGTACCCATTATGATTTTATTTCTTGTAGGAGCTTTAGCCGGAACATGGCTTATTAGTGGTGTTATTCCCGCTATGGTGTATTATGGTTTACAAGTATTAAGTCCATCCATATTTTTACCTGCTTCTGTTATTATTTGTGCTGTTATTTCCATTGCAACTGGTAGCTCTTGGACCACATCAGCAACCGTAGGTATTGCATTAATTGGCATTGGTAGTGCATTAGGTATTCCTACAGGCATGATTGCTGGTGCAGCAATTTCTGGTGCTTATTTTGGTGATAAAATGTCGCCTTTAAGCGATACAACTAACCTAGCTCCTGCTATGGCTGGAACAGATTTGTTTACGCACATTAGGTATATGGCTTTAACAACCGTTCCTACTGTAATAATTACTTTAATAGCTTTTTCTATAATGAGTATGTCTATTGATACAACTGGAACTGCCGATTTAAGTAGTCTTTTAGTTAGTATTGAAAACACCTTTAATATTACACCTTTGTTATTTATTGTACCTCTAGTAGTTATTGCATTAATATTATTAAAAACAAAACCACTTATTGCATTAGGTGTTGGTGTAATACTAGCCGCAGTTTTTGCCTTTATTTTTCAACCAACTATTTTAGATGGTTTAAGTGACAGTAAATTAGGCGCAATACTCAACGCTATTTTAACGGACACACAAATTGTAACTGATAACGACAAGTTAAACGATTTGTTTGCTGCAGGTGGTATGAAAGGGATGATTTGGACCATCTTACTTATTTGTTGCGCCATGTTTTTTGGTGGTATTATGGATGCCATTGGCGCTTTGGCGCGCATTACTAAAGTGTTATTATCTTTTGCTTCATCTGTTTTTGGATTGTTTGCAAGTACTGTTATTAGCTGTTTGGGGTTAAATACCATTGCTAGCGATCAATACTTAGCCATTGTTATTCCTGGTAAAATGTTTAAAAAAGCCTATCATGACAAAGGATTGGCTCCAGAGAATTTAAGTAGAACATTAGAAGATTCTGGAACTGTAACATCTGTATTAATTCCATGGAACACCTGTGGTGCATACCAAAGTAGCGTATTGGGTGTTTCTGTAGCAGATTATTTTGTGTTTGCTATTTTTAATTGGTTAAGCCCTTTTATGACCTTATTATTTGCTGCGCTTAATATTAAAATTAAGCAATTAGCATCTAAATAAGAAAAAGCTATTGTCTACAAATTAGCTATAAAATAAATCTATAACTCAATAAGAAATTAGAATTTAATTCAGTTCTAAAAACACCATCTTGTTCCTATATTTGCAGCTTAAAATATTAATAAATTTAAAATTTAAAACATGGCATTTGTAGGAAAAAAATTTCCAAATTTAAACGTTGACGCAATGAATGAAATGGGCGACACTTTCAAAGTGAACGTTCTTGAAGAAGCAGTTAACAATAAGAAAAAAGTAATATTATTTTGGTACCCAAAAGATTTCACATTTGTTTGCCCAACAGAATTGCACGCATTTCAAGCAGCAATGAAAGAATTTGAAAAACGCAATACACTTGTAATAGGCGCATCTTGTGATACTCCTGAAGTACACTTTGCTTGGTTAAACACACCAAAAGATAATGGTGGAATTGAAGGCGTAACTTACCCAATTTTAGCAGATACAAACAGAAACTTGGCATCTACATTAGGTATTTTAGATATCACAAACGAACAATATAATGAAGAGACTGGAATTGTAACCGTTGATGGTGATAACGTAACCTACCGAGCAACTTATTTAATTGATGAAGAAGGAACCGTTTTTCATGAAGGTATTAACCACATGCCAGTTGGACGAAATGTAAACGAATTTTTACGTTTAATTGATGCGTATGCGCACGTTCAAAAGAATGGTGAAGTTTGTCCAGCAAACTGGGAAGAAGGTAAAGACGCTATGCAAGCTAACAGATTAGGAACTGCTGAATATTTAGCAAATCACATAAACTAATTATACATGATTCAAGAATTAAGTAAAGACAACTTAAGCGAAATTATTGCAAACAATGATACCGTTGTTGTTCAATATTCTGCTACTTGGTGTGGAAACTGTCGTATTATGAAACCTAAAGTTAAGAAATTAGCTAGTGAGTTAGAAAATATAACATTTGTAATCGCTGATGCTGAAAAATTTCCAGAATCAAGAAAATTAGCAACCGTAGATAACTTACCAACGTTTGCAACCTTTAAAGATGGAAAATTTGTAAATCAATCACAGACAAACAAATTTGACGTTTTAAAAGAATTAGTGAGCGAAGTTTATTAAATAATTTAAAATAGCGTCTTCCAATTGCGAAGATATTAGATAGAATGAAATTACCTATAATAAAACACTTAGCGCAGTTTATTGAAGATAATGATGAAGACTACATTGTTGAAACCATTGAAACTTTAGAAGCTTTAACCGAAGTTTCTTCTTTAAAAGATGAAGAATTAGATGTCATTGGAGAATTAATCTCTAATATGTATGGCGCCATTGAAGTAAATAAAATGATTAAAGATGGTTCGTCTAAAAAAGAGGCTGTCAATCAATTTATGAAACGTGTTTTAGGCTCTATTGATAAGTAGAAAAAAATTTTAATCAAGCTAAAAACCACTTCAATTGAAGTGGTTTTTTTGCTTAATTGTATTTTGATAAATGACTTAAATTAAGTCAAAACGATCTAAATTCATCACTTTTGTCCATGCAGCTACAAAATCTGTTACAAATTTTACTTGACCATCATTTGCACCATAAACTTCAGCTACCGCTCTTAATTCCGTATTAGAACCAAAAATTAAATCTACACGAGAAGCAGAAAATTTCATAGCACCCGTTTTACGATCACGACCAATAAAGGCCTTATCTTCAGATGTTGCTGCTTTCCAAGTAAGAGAAAAATCTAGAAGGTTAACAAAAAAATCATTTGTTAAACTACCCATGTTATTTGTAAAAACACCGTTATTCGAACCGTCATAGTTTGCGCCTAATACGCGCATACCACCAACAAGTACGGTCATTTCTGGTATGGTTAGGGTTAATAAATTTGCACGATCTACTAATAAATCTTCAGCGGCAATATTTAAATCCGATTTAATATAGTTTCTAAAACCATCAGCCAAGGGCTCTAAATACCCAAACGATTCTAAATCTGTTTGCTCTTGTGAAGCATCTCCTCTACCTGATGTAAAAGGAACTGTTATATCATGACCTGCTTTTTTAGCAGCCTGCTCTACACCTACATTTCCTCCTAAAACAATTAAATCTGCCATAGAAACTTCACCTTCATAGTTTTGCTTAATAACTTCCAGAGTCTTTAAAACCGTATGTAATTCTCTTGGATTATTAACTTCCCAACTTCTTTGAGGCTCTAAACGTAAACGTCCTCCATTGGCACCTCCACGCATATCCGAACCTCTAAAAGTAGAGGCCGAAGCCCAAGCTGTTGTTACTAATTGTGAAATAGTTAATCCGGAATCCAGAATCATTTTCTTTAATCTTGAAATATCTGATTCATTCAAGGTATATAACACTTTAGGAATAGGATCTTGCCATAATAATTCTTCTTTTGGTACTTCTGGACCTAAATAACGAGAAATTGGTCCCATATCACGATGTGTTAATTTATACCAAGCACGAGCAAAAGCGTCTTCAAAAGCTTTATGGTCTGTATGGAAACGTTTTGATATCTCTAAATAGGTTGGATCCATTTTTAATGCCATATCTGCTGTAGACATCATAAGCGCTTGTTTTCCATTTGGATCTCCAGCTTTTGGTGCCATTTTAGCATTGGAAGCAGCAGTTGGTGTCCATTGATGCGCACCTGCAGGACTTTTGGTTAGTTCCCAATCGTAATTTAATAATACATCAAAATAATCATGATCCCATTTTATTGGATTTGGAGTCCATGCGCCTTCTAAACCACTTGTAATCGTATCATCTAAAACACCTGTTTTATATGTGTTTTTCCAACCAGTACTCATTTGTTCTATGGATGCTCCATGTGGTTCTGCACCAACGTATTTGTCTGGATCTGCTGCACCATGCGCTTTACCAAATGTATGACCTCCAGCAACCAAAGCAACTGTTTCTTCGTCATTCATTGCCATACGTCCAAAAGTTATTTTAATATCATGAGCAGATTTTAAAGGATCTGGATTTCCATTTGGCCCTTCTGGATTAACATATATTAATCCCATGTGCACAGCTCCTAATTGCCCCTCTAATTCTCCGTCGCTTGTATCATATCTATTGTCATTACCTAGCCATTGGTTTTCACTTCCCCAATATATATCTTGTTCTGGTTCCCAAACATCTTCTCTACCACCAGCAAATCCAAATGTTTCAAAGCCCATAGATTCTAAAGCGCAATTTCCTGCCAAAATCATCAAATCTGCCCAAGAAATTTTATTTCCGTATTTCTTTTTAATCGGCCATAATAATAAACGAGCCTTGTCTAAATTTCCATTATCTGGCCAACTATTTAAAGGCGCAAATCTTTGCGATCCAGAACCAGCTCCTCCTCGTCCATCACCAACCCGATATGTTCCAGCACTATGCCAGGCCATACGAATCATAAATCCGCCATAATGACCATAATCTGCAGGCCACCAGTCTTGAGAATCTGTCATTAAACTTATCACATCTTTTTTTAGTTCAGTAAAATCTAGGCTATTAAACGCTTTAGCATAATTAAAGTTTTCTCCCATAGGGTTAGACTTAACACCATTCTGTCGTAAAATATTTAATTTTAGCTCATTTGGCCACCAATCTCTATTTGAGGTTCCTCTTCCTGCACTTTGCTTTTGATCTCCACTAAAAAATGGACATTTACTTAAATCACTATTGTCATTGTGTTGCATTTGTTACTGATTTAAAAAGATTAATATTTTTTTAAAATTAAGACATTAATACACATCATCAAAATTGATTGTTCTTATGTTAAAATAAATATTGCTTATCGTAAAATCAAAACCTAATGTGTTGTTTTAGCCTAATAATTATACTATTTTTACTAAAACATAAAAAAAACATAAAATGGCACATATTACATTGGGTGGAAACCCTGTTAGCACTTCTGGTAGCTTACCAAAAATAGGTTCATCTGCAATAGATTTTAATTTAGTTGCAACAGACTTATCTACTAAAACTTTAAATGATTTTAAAGGATCTAAATTAATATTAAATATATTTCCTAGTATTGATACTGGCACCTGCGCAGCTTCTGTAAGGCAGTTTAATCAAGAAGCAAGTGAACTAGAAAACACCAAAGTATTATGTATTTCTAGGGACTTACCTTTTGCATTAAAAAGATTCTGTGGTGCCGAAGGGTTAGAGGATGTTATTTCTTTATCCGATTATAAAGATGGTAGTTTTGGTAAAAGTTACGGTTTAAATTTCACAAATGGTCCATTGGACGCTTTACATTCAAGATGCGTGGTAGTTATAAATGAAAATGGCACGATAACTCACACAGAACAAGTTCAAGAAATTGCTGATGAACCTAATTATAAAGCAGCACTTGAAGCGTTATTAAATGACTAAAAAAGAGTCTTTTTTAGTTAATAGAATAAAAAGCGTTGCGTATGCTTTTAAAGGCGCTTTTATATTAGTCTCGACCGAAGCTAGTATAAAAGTGCAATTTTTCATTGGTATCATTATGACTTTTCTTGGTTTCTATTTTGAAATAGACAAAACGGAATGGCTTATTCAAATTGCTACCATTGGTTTAATTATGGCTTTGGAAGGTGTTAATACTGCCATTGAAGAAATTGCAGACTTTGTTCATCCTGAATATCATAAAAAAATAGGCCTCATAAAAGATATTTCTGCAGGTGCTGTTTTTATATTTGCAATAACTGCTATAATTATGGGTTGTATAATATATCTTCCAAAGATTTTTTAAATACATTTAGCTTTAGGATTAACGCGAAGTATTTGTATTTTTGTGACATCTGATTTAACAAGAAAAAGAACATATAATTAGCGTAATTAAATACAAAATAACCTTTTTCTGTTTTTACAGAAAGTATATATGGCCAAAAAGAAAACATCAACAACAAAAGCAACTAGACCAAAACTAAAGACTCCTAGTTTTAAACTATCCAATCAACAAAAATTGGTGTTGGGTAGTTTTTTAATTATTACTGGTGTGCTACTTTTTATTGCTTTTATATCCTATTTTTTTACTGGAAACAACGATCAAAGCACGCTTTCCGAATTTGGAAATAAAGCTTTAGAATCGCAAAATTGGCTCAATAAAACTGGTGCTTGGGTTAGTGAGTTTTTTATACATCGTGGTTTTGGAATTGCTTCCTTTATTTTTGCTGGTCTTATTTTACTTTCGGGTATTTTCATACTAACTAACGGCAATAAAAGTAAACTTCGCAAACATTGGTTTTGGGGAACATTAGTTGTTGTATGGGTTTCAATTTTTTTCGGCTTTTTCTCTGAAAAGTGGAGTTCTTTAGGCGGTACAGTTGGTTTTGAAGTAAACACTTACTTGCAAATATATTTAGGTAAAATTGGAACGATACTCCTACTCTTTTTTGGACTGATAACTTATTTAGCCATTCGGTTTAGAATGACATTTGATAGTTTCAAAACTGCTTTTTCATCTGTTAAAAAAGACATCAATCAAAATTTTAATGATAAACACGCCAATGATGATTTATCGGTTCCTATTGATAATGACTTATCAGCTGAAGCAGAAGACATTAAATCTGCTTTCGATTTAACAATAGAAAAAACTGAAGCCGAACCAGAAGTAACAGTTTCGCCTACAGAAAAGAAACCCGAACCAAAATCTGCTCCAAAAGACGTTGAAGAAGAACCTGAAATGCAAATTGAAGTGGAGACAATTGAAGAA
>DIAL01000075.1:14868-17423 GCA_002414705.1 Flavobacteriaceae bacterium UBA5079 | reverse complement strand
AGAATTATCTGAAACTGATAATTTAGCCAATAAATTAGTTGAAGATTTTGGGCAATTTGATCCTACATTAGAATTAAGTAACTACCAATTTCCATCATTAGACTTACTGAAAAAATACGATTCTGAAGGTATAACTATCAACCAAGAAGAATTAGAAGAAAATAAAAACCGCATTGTAGAAACGCTTAATAACTACAAAATAGGTATTTCTAATATTAAAGCCACAATTGGTCCAACGGTAACGTTGTATGAAATTATACCAGAAGCTGGTGTGCGCATTTCCAAAATTAAGAATTTAGAAGATGATATTGCATTATCACTTTCAGCTCTAGGAATCCGTATTATTGCGCCAATACCTGGAAAGGGAACCATTGGTATTGAAGTCCCTAATAAAAATTCGACAATCGTTTCTATGCGTTCTGTTATTGCTTCGCAGAAATTTCAGAAATCGGATATGGCACTTCCAATAGCTTTGGGTAAAACTATTAGCAACGAAACCTTTGTGGTAGATTTAGCTAAAATGCCACACTTGCTTATGGCTGGTGCTACAGGACAAGGTAAATCGGTTGGTTTAAATGCTGTTTTAACGTCTTTACTTTACAAGAAACATCCGGCTGAAGTGAAGTTTGTTTTAGTGGACCCGAAGAAAGTGGAATTAACGTTGTTCAATAAAATTGAACGTCATTATCTAGCCAAATTACCAGATAGTGAAGAAGCTATTATAACGGATAACACCAAAGTAATTAATACCCTAAATTCATTATGTATTGAAATGGATAATCGGTATGAGTTACTAAAAAATGCATTGTGTAGAAATATTGCCGAATACAACGTGAAATTTAAAGCGCGTAAATTAAACCCTAATGATGGTCATCAGTTTTTACCATATATTGTTTTGGTTGTTGATGAGTTTGCCGATTTAATTATGACGGCTGGTAAAGAAGTAGAAACACCTATTGCGCGTTTAGCACAGTTAGCTCGTGCTATTGGTATTCACTTAATTGTAGCAACACAACGTCCATCTGTAAACGTTATTACAGGTATAATAAAGGCCAATTTCCCTGCTCGTATTGCTTTTAGGGTTACTAGTAAAATAGATTCGCGTACTATTTTAGATGGATCTGGTGCCGACCAATTAATTGGTCGTGGTGATATGCTTTTTACACAAGGAAATGAAATGATTCGGATTCAATGTGCTTTTGTAGATACACCTGAAGTGGAGAAAATAACCGATTTTATTGGATCGCAAAAAGCATATCCAGACGCCTATTTACTTCCCGAATATGTTGGTGAAGAAAGTGGCACAAGTCTTGATGTAGACATAAGCGATCGTGATATTTTGTTTAAAGATGCTGCAGAAATAATTGTTACAGCACAACAAGGTTCCGCTTCCTTATTGCAACGAAAATTAAAATTAGGCTATAATCGTGCAGGTCGTTTAATAGATCAGTTAGAAGCTGCCGGAATTGTTGGAGGCTTTGAAGGTAGTAAAGCCAGACAAGTATTAGTATCTGATTTAGCCGCTTTAAACTTGTTATTAGAAAACGAAATATCTTAAATATAACAAATTACCTCAATAGAGGAAACTTATAAAATAACACAAAATGAAAAGACTATTAGTTTTGGTATTGGTTATGGCAACTTCACTAAATTTTGCCCAAGATAAAGACGCCAAAAATTTATTGAATAAAGTATCAGCAAAAGTTAAAAGCTATAAAAATATTTCAATCGATTTTAAATATGCTTTAAATAATGACGCCGAAAACATAAAACAAGAAACACGTGGTGATGTAGTTATTGAAGGTGATAAATACCGTTTAAATATTTTAGGTATGACACGTATTTTTGATGGCAAAACACTTTACAGCATTAGTCCTGATGATGAAGAAGTAACTATTTCATCCAATAATACCGAAGACGAAAACAGCATAACACCTAGTAAAATGTTGTCTTTTTATGAAGAAGGTTATACCTACAAAATGGATATTCTACAAAATGTTCAAGGTCGAAAAATTCAATACGTAAAATTAACACCAATTGATTCAGGTTCTGAAATTAAACATATTCTATTAGGTATTGATGCACAAACAAATCACATTTACAACTTAATTGAAACAGGAAAGAATGGCACACAAACCACTTTAACTGTTAATTCTTTTAAAACAAACGAACCCTTATCAAAAACCTTATTTACCTTTGATGCCAATAAATACAAAGATCACTATATCAACAAATTGGATTAATTGAGTTCTAGCTAATATGTAAAGAATCCGTTTTCTTTTCATATAAAATGTAATATCAATCAAATGATAAGGAAAAATTAAGCGTGTGAAAATTCTAGACCGTTATATACTTACCACTTATTTAAAAACCTTTTTCAGTGTGTTTATTATACTCATGCTGATTTTTGTTTTACAAACAATATGGCTTTACATTAAAGAGTTAGCCGGTAAAGATTTAGATATGGTCGTTATTTTAAAATTCCTATTCTACTTTACGCCTAAACTAATTCCGCTTGTTTTACCGTTAACCATACTCCTATCCTCCATTATGGT
>DIAL01000075.1:14364-14805 GCA_002414705.1 Flavobacteriaceae bacterium UBA5079 | reverse complement strand
TCCTATCCTCCATTATGGTATTTGGTAGTTTTGCTGAAAATTACGAGTTTGCAGCCATGAAATCTACAGGTATTTCATTGCAACGCGCTATGACTGGCTTGAGTATTTTTATAGTTGGGTTAGGTATAACAACCTTTTTATTTGCCAATAATGTCATTCCTTGGGCAGAATTCAACTCTCATAACCTCCGGAAAAACATTGCCACATTAAAACCTGCCATGGTTATTGCAGAAGGTCAGTTTAATGATGTCATGGATTACAACATTAAAGTCGAAAAAAAATCAGGTGAAAACGGTAGGTATTTAAGGGGTGTAGTCATGCACAAAAAGAGTCAGAAAAATAACGCGAATAACAACACAGTTATAGTTGCTGAAACTGGCGAACTTATAGGAGAAGAAGATTCTGATGTATTACAATTTATTTTATACAATGGGTATTTTT
>DIAL01000075.1:13920-14227 GCA_002414705.1 Flavobacteriaceae bacterium UBA5079 | reverse complement strand
TATTTTATACAATGGGTATTTTTATGATGATACACCTCCAAAGGATAGAAAAGATAGAGATCGCCATCCTATGGTCATGAGTTATTTTGAGAAGTATATTATTAATATTGATTTATCCCAGTTAAACTCAAATGATTTAGATGAAAAAAATGTATCGGATAAGTATAACATGATGAACATTTCTGATTTAAATTATACTATTGATTCATTAGGAACAGCATTAAAAAAAGAACACGATGATTTTGCCATAAGCTTATACAACCGTTCCAACCTTCCTGTATTAAACTCTGGTATCACGTTACAAAAA
>DIAL01000075.1:8451-13821 GCA_002414705.1 Flavobacteriaceae bacterium UBA5079 | reverse complement strand
ACTCTGGTATCACGTTACAAAAAACAACCGACACCTTATTTAATGGAAATATTCTAGAGCTATATCCAGACAAGAAAAAGGTTCAAATGTTAGACCAAGCATTAAATTCATTAAGAAGCACCAAACAAATATTAAATGTTAAAGGCAAATACTTTAAAGAACGTAATGTTTGGCTCAATAAACATGTAATATCTCTGCATGAAAAACTGGCTTTAGGTTTTGCCTGTGTTATTCTATTTTTTGTTGGAGCTCCTTTGGGTGCATTAATTAGAAAAGGCGGTATTGGTTTACCAATGATTATTGCTATACTCCTATTTTTAACCTATCATTTTATAGGTATTTTTGCCAAAAACAGTGCTAAAGATGGTACTTTTAGCCCTATTATTGCAGCCTGGTTTTCAACCATTATAGTGTTACCACTTGGGTACTTTTTAACCAAACGCGCTACAGCAGATAGAGGTATTTTTGAGTTTGACCATATTATTGAACCTATTAAAAAGTTTCTTAAAATTGATAACAAATCAGAAATCACAAAAGTAAAACCTACAACTTCTATTGCTTTAAGTCAGGAAAAAGAATTAGAAGCTAAATCGCTTTTAATAGATTATAACATGCATTCAAAATTCAGTTATGTTTTTTACTGTATTTCTGTAATTCTGTTTATCCTCTATTTTGTATTAAGAAACAATAAACTTGAGGAATTAGCAGCAGTATTTATTCAGATTAGTGCTATTTCGGGTGGAATTTATATGTTTTACTTTATATTAAGTACTTTACATGTTTTAGCATTATCAAAATTGACCGAAACATTTCATATTTCAAAAAATCCATTTTTAACCATTCTTGGATTTATAGTGTATCCTGTAAGCCATTTTTTATTGAAAATTAAAATAAATAAAGTCTTTTCATAGAATACAAAATAAGCAATACCTTTGCACTTTAACAAAAACAACATTATGCCTACTACTCAAGCTCAAAATAATAAAACCATTCAATTAGATGCCATAGAAGATGCTATAAACGACATTAGAAACGGTAAGGTTATTATTGTTGTTGATGATGAAAACCGCGAAAATGAAGGTGATTTTTTAGCTGCTGCCGAAATGGCAACACCTGAAATGATTATCTTTATGGCAACTCACGGTCGTGGGTTAATTTGCACACCACTTACAGAAAAACGGTGTAAAGATTTGGAGCTTAATATGATGGTGCATAACAACACCGATCCTATGGAAACGGCTTTTACCATTTCTGTAGATTTAAGAGGAAATGGAGTAACTACAGGTATTTCAGCAGCTGATCGTGCTAAAACGGTTCAAGCATTGGTAGATGATAACATCAAACCTTTTGAACTAGCAAGACCAGGACATATTTTTCCTTTGGTAGCTAAAGAAGGTGGTGTTTTAAGACGAACAGGACATACTGAAGCTGCTATTGATTTTGCACGACTTGCAGGTTTAAAACCAGCAGGTGTAATTGTAGAAATCATGAATGAAGATGGCACGATGGCACGTTTACCACAGTTGGTGAAAGTGGCTAAAAAATTCGATCTTAAAATTGTTTCTATTGAAGATTTAGTAGCATACCGCATGCAACACGATTCATTAATTGAAAAAGTTGAAGATTTTAATCTAGAAACCCGCTTTGGAACTTTCAGATTACGTGCTTATAACCAAACAACAAACAATCAAATTCATATTGCGCTAACCAAAGGGACTTGGACAACAAGCGAACCTGTATTAACACGCGTAAACGCAACATTAGTAAATGATGATATCCTTGGTACATTAACTAATAATGCCGACCAGAAGTTAGACGATATGTTCACGGTTATTAACCAAGCCGAAAAAGGTGCTGTAATATTTATAAATCAGCAGTCGCAGACCATGAATTTATTAAAACGCCTTAACGTTTTAAAAGAATCTCAAGTTCCTGGAAATCTTATAAAAGCACCTCGAATTGATATGGATGCCAAAGATTTTGGTATTGGCGCTCAAATTCTTCATGATTTAAATATCCATAAATTAAAACTCATTTCTAATAGCGAACAGACCAAGCGTGTTGGTATGATTGGTTATGGATTGGAGATTGTGGAGTATGTTAATTATTAATTAAAGAGAACATATAACTACCTTACTGAAATACATTAAAACAAATAAAAAACCTAATTAAGTTCACGCGTACAAATAATGTGAATTTAATTAGGTTTACTTATTCTAATATGTTTTTGTAACTATTTAAGGGCCTCCAAAATAGCTTTTTTCATTTTTTCTGCACGCGCTTTTACCTGCTCCTCTGTCCAAGATAATTTAATTAAACAAGATATATTTCTCGCTATATAATGATCAGATTGCTCAAAAGTTTTTGTTTTTAGGTATTTTAAGCCTTCTTTAACGTCTGCAGAAATAGGATATAATGATTTTAAATCTTTTAGATGATCCCACTTTCTAATATAATGCCAATTGTTATCATAGTAATGAAAACAAACATCAACCCCAGTTTCTTTAAATGCTTTTGAAACGTTTCTCGCTATTTCTAAATCTGGTAAAAAGAAATTTAAAAAACCATAGCTTTCTTCACCGCCTTCAGGAACCGTTCTAAAAGTAACTTCGGGAATTGTTGATAAAGCATCACGTAAAATGGTGTAATGCTTCTTTTGTATGGCAACAAAATCATATAAACGTCGTGCTTGAGCCAAACCTACAGCAGCTTGCAATTCTGAAATTCTGAAATTATAACCTAAAAATGGGTGCGTTTCAGCTCCACGATCCATGCCTTCGTGATCGTGACCATGATCTGTATAATGATCGGCATGTTTAAAATAGGTTTCGTTGTTAGTGATTACGGCTCCACCTTCACCACAGGTAATGGTTTTTACAAAATCGAAAGAAAAACAACCTACATCACCTATACTTCCCAATGGTTTTCCGTTGTAGGACCCTCCAATGGCTTGACAAGCATCTTCTATAAGCAATACATTATGCTTTTTACAAATAGCTTGTAGTGCGCTTAAATTTGCCATGCTACCACACATGTGTACAGGCATAATAGCTTTTGTTTTTGGTGTTATAGCAGCTTCTACTGCTTTTGGATCTAGCGTAAGCGTGTCATCAATATCTACTAAAACCGGAATGGCACCTAACATCATAATAGCTTCGAAACTGGCTACGAATGTAAAGGTTGGCATAATAACTTCATCACCTGCTCCAACACCAGCAACAGCCATAGCCACTGAAACAGCAGCCGTTCCGCTGGATACTAATTGGGCATATTTGACTTGCAATATTTCTTGAAGTTCTGCTTCTAGTTCTTTAGCTTTCCAATGATTATTTCGCATACCATCAAAACCGTAGCGCATTAAAACACCGCTATCTAAAACATCATTTACTTCTTTGCGTTCTGCACTTCCAAATAATTCAAATCCTGGCATACCTATTTTTTATCAAAACTACAATTCCCTCCGCGTATGAACAATTTTTTTTATATATTTCATAATCTAATTAACCAAAACAACTATTTATATGAAAAAAGTATTTTTAGCACTATTTGTTGTAGTTACATTAAGTTTAACAAATTGCGGGAGTAGTAAAGCTACTGTTGACCCAAATATTGGAACTTGGAATTTAATCGTTGAAGATACACCTCAAGGAAATATTGCAACCGAATTAATTATCTCTAAAAACGAAGCGAATCAATATGTTGGAAACTTAAATTCGGCATTGGGCAATTCTGTACTTCAAGATTTAAGTATTGAAGAGAATAAATTAGTTGCCAAATTTCAAATTCAAGGAATGGATTTTAGTATCAGCGGAAAATTTGAAAAGGCCACTTTTGACGGTTTAGTTGCTGGTATGGGTGAGTTTTATAAAACAAAAGGAACCAAATTAGTAACCCCCTAGTTTTGTAATTGTAAAGGATACTATTTTAAGTATCCTTTACAATTCTATAATACTATCTGCTATGTGTCTTCGTACTTTTTTAAAATCGGCAAACATATCATCTTCAGCACGATAGCCTATTGGTAGTAATAAAACCGATTTTAGGCCTTTATCTCGTAAACCTAATAAATTATCACATGTTTCGGGTATAAAACCTTCCATAGGACAGGCATCAATACCTTCAATAGCACAAACGGTTAATAAATTTCCCATGGCTAAATAGGCTTGTTTAACAGCCCAAGATTCTATCATTTCTTGTGATTTTTTCTCAAAATCATCTATTAAAAAATCCTGAAAAGGCTTTAATACTTCTTTAGGTGTCTTACGAATCAAACTAACTCGATTAAAATATTCTGTTACAAAGTTTTCATCAACATGGGTTTGGATACAAAAAACCAAAACATGCGATGCTTGTTCTATCTGTTTTTGGTTCATTGCGGCAGAAACCAATTGGTTTTGTAATTCTTTATTGGAAACAATAACCAATTTAATAGGCTGTAAACCATAAGAAGTGGCTGTTAAATTAAATGCTTGCTTAATAACATCTAACTTTTCAGGAGCTACCTTTTTATTAATATCAAACGCTTTTGTGGCATAGCGCCAATTTAAATGGTCAATAACACTCATATTCTTTTCATTGTTTATGCAAAAATAAGGTAAGTGAATGGTATCAACTAACAGAAAATAAATTTATTAGCGTTAGATTTAAAATTGTTTTAAAATTTTCAGTTTTTTTATTTGAAAGAATGAAAAAAGGGTTCTATATTTGCAGCCGCATTCAGGTAAACCTGATGAGACACTACTGGAGAGTTGGCAGAGTGGTCGAATGCGGCAGTCTTGAAAACTGTTGAGGGTCACACCTCCAGGGGTTCGAATCCCTTACTCTCCGCAAAACCCTTGTAAACACATGATTTACAAGGGTTTGTTTTTTTAGTTGTCATTCTAGTTGACAATATCCCCTTTCTGCTAATTAAAAAACGAAATTACATTAAACAATCTCATTTAATTTAGCAAGGTTAAAAAACTTAATCAATTAAAACCTTTATAAGTCTTTCACAAACTACTCCAAAAAATACACATATTCTTTGAGTAAAAATATTGAAGCAAATAATTTGATAAAAATTAAGATTCGTTTAACATGAACTAAAAGGATTATTAACAAATTATATATAGAAGATTAATTGAGTATTAAAAATGTCAATTTTAAAATATCTTTGATAAAATCCTAAAAAATGGATGGTTAGTAACATAAGTTACATAGTTAAAAACTATTATAAACTATATTTGTAATAAATTAATCTAATACAAATACACTATGGATACTACAGAAATAACAAAAGAAGAGCAATCATTTTCAATGCCAAGAATTGGTGATAAAGCACCAGATTTTACAGCAGTAACAACGCAAGGTGAAATTAATTTTCCATCAGAT
>DIAL01000075.1:1010-8393 GCA_002414705.1 Flavobacteriaceae bacterium UBA5079 | reverse complement strand
TCCATCAGATTATAATGGTGAATGGTCAATTTTATTCAGTCACCCAGCAGATTTTACACCAGTTTGTACATCTGAGTTTATGACGTTTGCACATCAAGAAGAAAAATTCAAAAATGCCAATTGTAACTTGATTGGATTGTCTATTGATGGTTTATATAGTCATATTGCTTGGTTACGAACAATTAAGGATAAAATTAAATTCAACGGCATGGAAAACGTGGAGGTTAAGTTTCCCTTAATAGAAGATATTTCTATGAACATTGCAAAAAAATATGGAATGGTTCAGCCTGGAGAAAGCGAAACACAAGCGGTTAGAGCTGTCTTCTTCGTAGACCCAAAAGGGATCGTTCGTGCAATTATTTATTATCCTTTAAGTTTAGGAAGAAATTTTGATGAATTATACAGAGCGTTAATTGCCATGCAAACTTCTGATAAATTTAATGTAGCTACTCCAGCAGATTGGTATCCAGGTGATGATGTTATTGTATCTCCAGCAGGTTCTTGTGGTGTTGCTGAAGAGAGAATGACAGGCATAGACGAATTAGAATGTGAAGATTGGTTTTTTTGTACTAAAAAATTAGATAAAAATTTAGTACTAAATGAAATCTTAAAAAAGTAATTTTTCAAATTAGAAGAAGAGTCTCATTTCTTGGGGCTCTTTTTAAGAATCGCAAAAAAAAATTTCTATGGAACCGAGCCCAATGACTTCTTTAAACAACAGATAGATAAATTAAAGCCAGGTAAAATTTTGATTCCTGAAGAAGGTGAAGGCCGAAATGCCGTATACGCAGCTTCTCAAGGCTGGAAATTAATGGCGCATAAAAGGACATAAAAAAGCATTGCAATTAGCAAAATTAAAAGCAGTTGATATTACTTATGAAGTTAAAGGAGTAAAAGAATTTCAATCCGATGAAAAATTTGATGCTATTGGATTATGTTATGCTCATTTTCCAATTGACATACCAAAGCAAGCAAATCAGTATTTATTGAATTTTTTAATACCTAAAGAAAAAGTAATTTTTGAAGCCTTTTCGATAGCACAATTAAGAAACACTTCTGGTGGCCCAAAAAACAAAGAAATGCTATTTTCAATTGAAGAAATAAAAGATGAATTTCCGCAATTAAAATTTGAAATCTTAAAAAAAGAAACTCTTAAGCTTTCTGAAGGAAATTATCATAAAGGCAAAGCAGAAGTGATACGGTTTGTAGGTGTTAAATCTTAAATATAGGTTTTTCAATAAAAAAATAAGCTGACTGACAATTTTAAATCAAGAGCCCTAAAACTTAAAACAAATTAATTTAATTAAACTGTAACTAGTGTTACTAAAATAGAATTATTAGTAGCTTAATTTTATCAAAAAATATTATGGATACCGAAATTCTCGCTAGAATACAATTCGCTTTTACTATTGCCTTTCACTACATCTACCCACCATTAAGTATTGGCATTGGCTTAATTATGGTTATTATGGAAGGCATGTACCTAAAAACAGGAAAAAAGGCCTACGAAGTTTTAACACGTTTTTGGTTAAAAATCTTTGCTATTACTTTTGGTATTGGTGTTGCCACAGGAATTATAATGGAGTTTGAATTTGGTACCAATTGGGCCGTATATTCCAGATATGTTGGTGATATTTTTGGCAGTGCTTTAGCTGCCGAAGGATTGTTTGCTTTTGGTTTAGAAAGTGCCTTTTTAGGTGTTTTAATTTTTGGGTGGAATCGCGTCTCACCAAAAGTGCATTTTATTTCTGCAATTGGCGTGTTTTTAGGTTCTATGTTTTCGGCAGTATGGATTGTTGTAGCTAATAGTTGGCAACAAACACCTGCGGGTTATCATATTGTTGGCGAAGGGTTTAATGCCAGAGCAGAAGTTACCGACTTTTGGGCAATGGTTTTTAATCCGTCAAGTGTCGATAGAATTATTCACGTTTGGCAAGGAGCATTTTTAGCTGGTGCATTTTTAGTCTTAAGTGTTCATGCCTATTATTTATTAAAAGGACGTTATGTAAAAATTTCAAAAAAAGCATTCAAAATTGCGTTAGGAGTCGCTACAATAGTGTCTTTAACTCAATTGGTTTCGGGTCACAGTTCTGCAGATGGTGTTGCAGTTAATCAACCAGCAAAATTAGCAGCAATGGAGGGGCATTATGAAAAATTTGCACCTGCCGATTTGTATCTTTTTGGTTGGGTAAATGACGATACACAAGAAGTAACAGGAATTAAGTTACCTGGTGGATTATCATTTTTAGTACATCAAGATTTTGATGCTTCTATTACCGGTTTAAATGCGTTCCCAAAAGAAGATAGACCAGGACAAGTTAACGCTGTGTTTCAGTTTTATCACATCATGGTTTCTATTGGTATGTTTTTAATTGCATTAACATTGTATGCCAGCTTTTTGTGGTGGAAAGGTAAATTATTTGATAAAAAATGGTTGCTAAAGATTTTTGCTTTCTCTGTATTGTTACCTCAAATAGCCAATCAAGTGGGTTGGTTTGCTGCCGAAATGGGACGCCAACCATGGATTGTTTATGGTCATTTAAGAACTAGTGAAGGGTTCTCCCAGGAGGTATCTTCAAATCAAATACTATTTTCATTAATTCTGTTTTTAGTGGTTTACAGCATTTTATTCCTCTTGTTTATCTATTCATTAAATAAAAAGATAAAACACGGTCCTTATGATGAAGCAAAAAATGAATTCAATATTATATAAATAAGCGTATTATGGAAACATTTTTAGGTATAGACTATCCAACATTATGGTATTTAGTGGTCGGATTATTATTTTCAGGTTATGCTATTTTAGAAGGCTTCGATTATGGTGCTGGAGCATGGCATTTGTTTTTAAGAAAAGATTTAAGTCGTCGTATTGCAATTAATGCCATAGGTCCTTTATGGGATGCTAATCAAGTATGGTTAATTATTGGAGGTGGTGCTTTATTTGCAGGCTTTCCGGTAATGTATGCAACCATGTTATCTGCTATGTACATTCCGTTTATGATTTTTTTAATGCTCCTGGTATTACGTTCTTCGGCAATAAAATTCAGAAGTGCAGAAGAAATGTTATGGTGGCGAAAAACGTGGGACATAATCTACTTTGTGTCCAACACCTTAATCGCATTTTTATTAGGTGTTGTTTTAGGAAATATTTTACAAGGTTTTGAGTTAGGTGAAAACTTAACATATCAAGGTGGTGTTTTCTTTTCCTTTTTAAGTCCTTATGCCATAATAGTTGGTTTTACAACCTTATCTATTTTTATGACGCAAGGTGCTATCTTCTTATTGTTAAAAACTGAAGGACGGTTGCATGCTAGACTAACGTTTTTACTAAAAAAAGGAATGATTTTTTTCATTATAAGTTTTGCTGTAACTTCTTTATATACCTTAACATTTTTACATGGTGTAACAGATAAGTTTAAAGAAAACCCAATATTCTTTGTCTTACCATTATTAGCTTTTTTAGCGGTAGCCAATGTGCCAAGATTAGTATCTAAGAAAAAATATGCTAATGCTCTAGCTTTTTCATCCTTAACTATGGCGTTCTTATTAATGTTAGTTGCTTTTCAACTTTATCCAGTATTGTTGCCATCTACCATTGATCCCAAATATAGTGTAACCATATATAATGCGGCATCATCACAAAAATCATTAGGCATTATGTTAACAATTGTCGCTATTGGAGCACCATTATTAGCAGGGTATTTCTTGTTTTTATACAAAACGTTTCATGGAAAAGTGAAGTTAGATGATACGAGTTATTGAGTTATGATAATTTATTTAGAATAGCATTTTTTAGAAGATGCTTTTCTTCTGTAACATAAGTGGCAGAAAATGAAGTTTTATTTTCTAAAATTTGGTGGAATCAAAAACAAAACTCTATGATGAAAATTAAAATAATAATGACATTACTATTATCAATTATAATGGTAAGACCAAGTTTAGCTCAAGACCAATTTACAGTTCAAATAGAACCATTAGTAATTTCAAATGCACCAAGTGTTCATTCCTTTTCTTTTGGTAAAACTTCTGATGGAAAATGGGTGATTTTAGGAGGTAGAATCGATGGATTACATCAAAGACAGCCTTTTGCTGCTTTTTTAGAAAACGATAATAATAAAAATGTATACGTTATAGATCCAATTGCAAATCAAACTTGGAGTACTTCTATAAGTGTTTTACCAGCTTCATTATTTGAACAATTACAATCTACAAATCAAGAGTTTACACAAAGAGGAAACACTTTGTATATTATTGGTGGATATGGTTTTAGTGCTACACAAAATGATCATATAACTTATGATAATTTAACTGCAGTAGACATCGATGGTTTAGCAAATGCTGTTATAAGCAATACAAGTATTACGTCTTTTTTTAGGCAAATAACCAATACAAATCTTGCAGTAACTGGTGGGCATTTAGGCTTATTAAATGATGTGTTTTACTTGTGTGGTGGACAATATTTTGAAGGCAGATACAACCCTATGGGACCAAATAATGGACCTGGATTTATCCAAAATTATACAGATGAAATCAGAACCTTTCAAATTAATGATGATGGCACAAACTTAACCATAGCAAATTACGTTGCTCAACATGATACCAATAATTTACATAGAAGAGATTATAATATGGCGCCACAAATTTTTCCAAATGGCACCGAAGGATTTACCATGTTTAGCGGTGTTTTTCAACATACAGCAAATTTACCATGGTTAAATTCAGTAGATGTTACAGCATCTGACTACACAGTTAACAATACATTTAATCAATATCTAAGTCAGTATCATAGTGCTAAAATTCCAATTTATGATACGTCAAACAACATTATGCATACTTTATTTTTTGGAGGTATGAGTCAATATAAATTAGATAGTAATGACAACTTAGTTCAAGACAATAATGTGCCCTTTGTAAAAACCATAAGTAAAGTGTCAAGATTTAGTGATGGCTCTATGTTAGAAAGTAGCTTAGGTATAGAAATGCCAACCTTTTTAGGTTCTGGTGCAGAGTTTATTCCATTAAATAATAATAGTAACTATTTAAACGATGAAATTGTTGCCATAAATAATTTACAAGAAGGTAATACACTTGTAGGTTATATTTTTGGAGGTATAGAGAGTACACAAGAAAATATTTTCTTTATAAATAATGGTACTCAAAGTAGCGCTAGTAATTTAGCATTTAAAGTGTTTATACATAAATCATCATTAAGTGTAGATGAAGTAGCGCTTAATCCAAAAAATATTTATAATTTAAAGGTATATCCAAACCCTTCAAATGGTGTTTTTTCTGTAGAGGTTTTTCTTCCAAACACAGAGAAAAGCAAAATAGAGGTATATGCTGTTTCAGGAAAAAAAATTAAAACGCTATCACTAGAAAATTCTATAGGACTAAAAAAAATAGCATTAGATTTATCAAAAGAGGCGTCTGGAGAATATATTTTAATATTTAAAAACAGTGCGAACGTTATAGAGAAAAAGTTGTTAAAAATTTAGTTTAAAAATTAAGTATATTAATGATTTTTGTTAGTTTTTTGGTTGTGAGAGGTTATTAATTTTAATAGCCTCTTTTTTATTGTAATTCATTTATTGTATGTAACATAGGTTACACTTTTAGTGTGCTATTTAGTCTACCTTTATTTAAAATAAACATATTATGTCTAAAATAGTCATTCTAGGAGCTGGTATATCTGGACATGTTGCGGCAGCGCATTTACGCAGAAAATTACCAAAAGAGCATGAAGTTATGGTGGTATCACCTAATAGCAATTACCAATGGATTCCTTCCAATATTTGGGTTGGTATTGGCAGAATGAAATCTGAAGAAATTCTTTTCCCGTTAGAACCTTTATACAAAAAGAAAAATATTGGATACAAACAAGCCAAAGTCATCACTTTTCATCCAGAAGGTGATTCAATCGAGAACAAACCGTATGTCATGGTTGAATACGTTGCTGGAAATAACAAAGGCAAACACGAAAAAGTAACTTATGATTATTTGATAAACGGAACAGGTCCAAAATTAAATTTTGAAGCTACTGAAGGCTTAATTCCCGGAAAAAACAAAACCTACTCTGTTTGTACATACACACATGCTGATCATGCTTGGGAAGGTTTAAACGCCCTCATTCAAGAAATGAAACAAGGCAAAAAAGCGAAAATTCTAATTGGAACTGGTCATGCGAAATCCACATGCCAAGGAGCAGCTTTCGAGTATATATTAAATGTTGAAAAAGAATTGCGTAAGCATAAAGTACGCGATATGGCTGAAGTAACTTGGATATCCAATGAATACCAATTAGGTGATTTTGGAATGGACGGCATGTTGTTAAGCTACGGAAGCATGACTATGAAATCTCATGAAATGATTGAAATGATTTTTGAAGATCGTGATATCAAATGGATATTGGGTGCTGGTGTTAATAAAATAGAAGATGGGTTAGCGCACTACGAAAATCTAGATGGTGAATTCAAAACTGAAACTTATGATTTTGCCATGTTAATTCCTTCATTTTCGGGTCATGGTTTTAAAGCATATGACAAAAATGATAGGGACATAACCGAGAAATTATTTAGAGGCTTTATGATTGTTGATGCGGATTACACACCAAAACCTTATGAAGATTGGTCTGTTCAAGATTGGCCAGAAACGTATCAAAATCCAAGTTATAAAAATATTTTTGCTCCAGGAATTGCTTTTGCGCCACCACATTCTATTTCTAAACCTAGAAAAAGTAAAAACGGGACAGATATAACTCCTGCTCCACCAAGAACAGGAATGCCTTCAGGAATTACAGCTAGAATTGTGGCTGATAATATTATAGATACCATTAAAAACGGTAAAGAATCTTTACATCATAAAGGTTCTATGGGAAATATGGGAGCTGCTTGTATTGCATCCGCTGGATATGGATTAACCACAGGAAGTGGCGTAAGTATTACCACTTTCCCTATTGTTCCCGATTATGAAAAGTATCCAAAAACACAAGGCAGGCAATTAGGTAAAACATTTGGAGAAATTGGACTAGCAGGACATTGGCTCAAGTTAACTTTACATTATGCCTTTATTTACAAAGCAAAAATGAAACCATTTTGGTGGTTGATTCCGGAGTAGGAATGAAACAGAATAGGTTGATTCCGGAGTAGGAATCAAACTTTATGAATTTTATTCTAGAATAAAATTAGCATTCAGTTTACAATCACAGAATTCAGTACATAAAACATAAAATCATGACAGATAGAATTTCAAAATATCAAAGATTTAAAATGATGAATCCCATCATCCAGTTTTTCAAATACATTTATTTAAGTATTAAAATAATGATAATTGTTGCTGGTGGACATGGCGGGACTCGAAACGCAAACTGATGTGATGGTCAGTTTT
>DIAL01000075.1:427-824 GCA_002414705.1 Flavobacteriaceae bacterium UBA5079 | reverse complement strand
TCAGTTTTTAATTGGTTAGTTTTTTAATTGATAAAGGGCACTCAAATGAGTGCCCTTTATTTTTCAATACAGTATTAACTCTTAAAATTCATATTGAATGAATGCTGAAAAATTTCTTCCAGGCTCTGTAATAGGCGTTCTACCAAAATTCTCCTGATTAGTGAAACTAAAGTTTAAATGATTATTATACGCTTCATCAAATACATTTAATGCTGCGACTCCTATTGAAAAATTCTTCAATGGCTTAACACCCAATCTCACATCTACAGTTTGATAACCATCGGTTTCAGTTTCTCCAAAACTTTCAGCTATATTTTCTTGCTTACTCGTCACATTATATCTTATGTTTGCCCAATATTTATCACGCTTTAAACCTAATGTAAATGCCGCATTAAAA
>DIAL01000075.1:0-254 GCA_002414705.1 Flavobacteriaceae bacterium UBA5079 | reverse complement strand
GGTGTTAAAGGCAACGACTCGCCAAAATCATTATTTTTTGTATATACATAAGCTGCTTCAGCTTTAAAATAATAATAGTTTAAAAAGTTTACTTGTGACATAACCTCGAAACCTGTTTTGTAAGCATCATCTAAATTTTCAAACATCTTAACAAATCTAGGTTCTGCCATAGGCATATATTTACGATTTATGGTTGGATCTATAACACCAACAATATAGTTTTCAAATTTAGAATAGTAAAAACTCGCTGAATA
>DIAL01000108.1:58682-60089 GCA_002414705.1 Flavobacteriaceae bacterium UBA5079 | reverse complement strand
CCAAAATGCGCATCGTGACCAATATTACCTACTCTGTTTTTCATACCGTAAATAGAATATAACAAATACCCAATTCCAAAAATATAAGCAGGAATAGGAATGGGAATAAAAAACAGATATAAACTCATATCGGGTTGTAATAAAATAGCTGAATAAATAACACCCATAACGGCTCCACTAGCTCCTACTGCACTGTAATGATATTCATTTTTATGAAAATATAAGGACAATAAATTCCCTAAAAGTAAGCTTCCTAAATACACCATTAAAAACTGAAAGTTACCTAAATACGCAATCACCACATCAGCAAAAAAGTAGAGCGAAAACATATTAAAAAATAAATGCGAGGTATCTACATGTAAAAATCCAGCTGAAAGCATGCGAATTTTTTCGCCTCTTATAACACCTCCTACATTAAATTTATAGGTTTCAAAAAAGGAATAATCACTGAAGCCTTTAAAGGATATTAAGGCATTGGCTGCAATAATTACCATGGTTACTATACTTAAATCACCCATAAATAATAAACGTTTAAAAAGAATATAACATATATTTGTAACTGCAAATCTAAAATTATTTCATGCAACTTCCTGCTTATATTCTTATTTATCCCATTTTGTGGTTGATATCCATGTTACCTTTCCGATTATTATATGCGGTTTCCGATGGTTTATTTGTATTAATCTACCATATTATTGGCTACAGAAAAAAAGTAGTTAAGGAAAATTTAAGGCTTGCATTCCCTAAAAAATCTGATGATGAATTAAACCGCATCCGAAAGAAATTTTATCACCATTTATGTGATATGGTTATGGAATCTATTAAATCCATGACTATTTCGGAATCTGAAATGAAAAAACGTTTCACATTCTCCAATATAGAACTCCTTCAAAAACTGGAACAAGAAAATAGAAGCATCGCGCTCATGTGTGCGCATTATGGTAGTTGGGAGTGGATTTTTATTCTACAAACCTACATGAATAACAAAGGGTATGCTATTTACAAACGGTTAGCGAATAAACATTTTGATGGATTGGTTAAGCGCATTCGTGCCAAGTTTAATAGCTACTTAATTACAACCAAAGAGAGTATTCCTATTCTTTTGCAATCTAAACGCGAAGGAAAACTGACTATTTGCGGTTTTGTGTCTGACCAATCACCAAAAGCTGAAAAGGCCTTTCATTGGAATGAATTTATGGGAATTACAGTTCCTGTACATACTGGTGCTGAAATGTTGGCAAAAAAAATTGATATGTCTGTCGTATTTTTTGGTGTGAAGAAATTAAAACGTGGCTATTATGAAACCACATTTAAAACCATAGCTTATCACCCAAATGACTATCCAAATTACGAAATCACGGATATGTTTCTCGATTTAGTTGAAGAACAAATTAACGAAGCTCCTGA
>DIAL01000108.1:52971-58620 GCA_002414705.1 Flavobacteriaceae bacterium UBA5079 | reverse complement strand
TTGAAAAACAAATACACGAAGCACCTCAATATTATTTATGGACACACAAACGTTGGAAACATCGTGATAAAGTTCCGGCAGATTATAAAAAGTAATTTGTAATCAAGTATTTAATCCTTATTGTATTTGGTATACTCTATGTTTTTCTTATCTAAAATAGCATAGAATTTACGAGAGGATATTTTTAAGTCTTTAGTAATTTCACGTACCTTTTTTTGGCCTTTTTTATAGAGTTTTAAATTGGCATTGACTTTTTTATTAAAGTAATAATCTTTCAGTTTTTCAACAACTTCCAATTCTGTTAAATTAGATTCATTGGCATATTGTTCTAGTTCCAATTTGATATTTGATAGGGTATTCTTCATGTCTGTACTGTTAAAAAATTTCAATTTAAAGCTAATCTAACTGAAACCAACGACTAACCATGGCATCCATATCGTCTGAATCTGAATTGACTAGCGACCTATGGATAAACTCATTATTCAGTTTGTTATACTCATAATCGGCAGCCCAAGCTATATGGTTTTTAGCTAGCGCTTTTATACTTTCACATACATATTCTACTTCCGCATTAGTTGTAGTTGGATGAATAGACATACGAATCCATCCTGGTTTTCGTGTTAACTCACCTAAAGATATTTCTTGTGTCAACTCATGAGACATTTCATAATCCACATGCAACAAGTAATGACCATAGGTTCCTGCACAACTGCAACCACCTCGTGTTTGCACTCCGAATTTATCATTCAACAACTTAACACCTAAATTGAAATGTAAATTATCTATATAAAAAGAAATGACACCCAAACGATCTTCATGCTGATCTGCAAGAATGTGTAAGTTAGGTAAATCGCCTAATTCATTAAAAACAGTTTTTAGAATCTGATGCTCACGTTCTAACATATTTTCTACACCCATTTGCTCTTTCAATTTAATAGCTAGAGCTGTTTTTATAGTTTGTAAAAACCCAGGTGTTCCGCCATCTTCACGATCTTCAATATTATCAATATATTTATGTTCTCCCCAAGGATTTGTCCAACTAACGGTTCCGCCTCCTGGACAGTCAGGAATCATATTTTTATATAGTTTTTTATTAAAAATAAGCACACCAGACGATCCTGGTCCGCCTAAAAATTTGTGCGGTGAAAAGAATACGGCATCCAAAGCTTTGGTTTCATCGTCTGGATGCATATCTATATCTACATAAGGCGCAGAACAAGCAAAATCTACAAAACAAACACCACCATGTTTATGCATCATTTGCGCAATATCATGATGTGGGTTTTGAATACCTGTAACATTGGAACCTCCAATAACCGAAGCAATTTTAATAGTACAATCTTGATGTTCTAGTAATGCTTTTTCTAAATTTTCCAGACTAAACAAGCCATCGTCTCCTGGTGGAATTACCACTACTTTAGCTATAGTTTCCAACCAAGTAGTTTGATTAGAATGGTGTTCCATATGCGATATAAAAACCACAGGACACATATCTTCAGGAACAATGGTATGCTTTCGTAAATTTTCTGGAACTTTCAATCCTAAAATACGCTGAAATTTATTGACTACACCTGTCATACCACTTCCAGAAACAATCAGCACATCATCTTCATTACAATTTACATGATCTTTAATAATTTGCTTGGCTTCGTGATACGCTTTCGTCATAGCAGTACCAGAAACCGTTGTTTCTGTATGCGTATTGGCAACATAAGGTCCAAAAACATGACTGATTTTTTCTTCAATCGGTCGGTATAATCGCCCAGAAGCTGTCCAATCTGTATAGATAATTTTTTGAGAACCATAAGGCGACTCGAATGTTTGATCTACGCCAATAATGTGCTTCCTAAACTGACCAAAATAGGTTTCTAAATCCGTTTGAACGTTCGAAGATGTTTTTGTTGTAATCATGCGTATTTATTAATTTGTAAAAATACTAATTATTAGCGACAGCCTCAATTTCTGCTATGACTTTATTAGCAAGTGTGTCAGCTTCTTCTTGCGTTGGGGCTTCGGTGTAAACACGAATAATAGGTTCGGTATTACTTTTACGCAAGTGTACCCAACTATTGCTAAAATCAATTTTTACACCATCAATTGTTGTCACACGTTCGTGACTATATTTAGCTTCCATGGCTTTCAAAATAGCATCTACATCCAATTCTGGTGTTAAAGCTATTTTCTTTTTACTCATAAAGTAATTCGGGTAACTAGCACGTAAGTCACTAACAGACATTTTTTTATCAGCTAAGAGGCTTAAAAACAAGGCGACACCAACCAAAGCATCACGACCATAATGAGATTCTGGATAAATAATTCCACCATTACCTTCGCCTCCAATAACGGCATTGTTTTTCTTCATCAGCTCCACCACATTTACTTCGCCTACTGCACTAGCTTCGTATGTTCCACCATGTTTTTCAGTAACATCACGCAAAGCACGAGTAGAACTCATATTACTGACCGTATTTCCAGGTGTTTCACTTAATACGTAATCTGCACAAGCTACTAATGTATATTCCTCACCAAACATATTACCGTTTTCATCCATAAAGGCTAAACGATCTACATCTGGATCTACTACAATTCCAAAATCAGCATGTTCTTTTACAACCGCTTCAGACAAAGCCGATAAATGTTCTTTTAAAGGTTCTGGATTATGTGGAAAATGACCCGTTGGATCACAGTATAACTTGACGCATTCTACGCCTAATCGTTCTAATAATAACGGAATGGCTATTCCTCCGGTGGAGTTTACACCATCGACCACCACTTTAAAATTGGCCTTTTCTATGGCTGATTTGTTTACCAGTTTCAAATCTAAAACGGCATCAATATGTAAATCTATATAGGCATCATTTCTTGTTATTTTGCCCAAACTATCTACATCAGCAAAACTCATGGTATCACTTTCTGCAATGGCTAAAATTTTAGCGCCTTCGTCTCCATTTAAAAATTCGCCTTTATTATTTAATAACTTTAAAGCATTCCATTCTTTTGGGTTATGACTAGCTGTTAAAATAATACCACCATCTGCACGTTCCATAGGGACAGCGACCTCAACCGTTGGTGTGGTAGAAAGTCCTAAATCAATAACATGAATGCCTAATCCTACCAATGTGTTCATGACTAAATTCTGAATCATTTCACCAGAAATTCTAGCATCACGACCCACAACAACCCGATAATCGTCCTTTTTATATTGTCCTTTTAACCAAACGCCATAAGCAGAAGCAAATTTCACAGCATCAATAGGCGTTAAATTGTCGCCAACTGCACCACCAATGGTTCCTCTGATTCCCGATATAGATTTTATAAGTGTCATATTTTTATCATTATTTTCAACAAATATAAGTTTTCTATGCGTTTTCTTTGGTATGAATTTGTAAATTCGGAACATGAACTTTTTAGCACATATTTATCTTTCTAACAATCTGAAACAGGTAACGATTGGGAATTTTATTGCTGATGGTATTCGTGGCAAGACATACAAAAAGTATCCAAAAGACATTCAAATGGGTATTTTATTGCATCGTGAAATTGACACTTTTACAGATGCACATCCTATTGTAAGACAGAGCACTAAAAGGCTTCACAAAAATTACAGCCACTACAGTGGTGTAATTGTAGATATTCTTTACGACCATTTTCTAGCCAAAAATTGGAGTCGTTATTCAGACGAACCATTAGCAGATTATGTTCAAAAGTTTTACACCTTATTACAGGATAATTTTGAATTATTACCGGAAAAAACCCAACACATGCTGCCCTATATGATAACTGGGAATTGGCTGTTAAGCTACGCTGAAATTGAAGGTATTCAAAACGTTCTAGATGGCATGAACAGACGCACAAAAAACAAATCTAAAATGAACGAAGCCACACGCGAACTCGTAAAATATTACGATGAGTTTGAAGAAGAATTTACTTTGTTTTTTGAAGAATTGCGTCACTTTTCAAATGAAAAATTACAAACCCTTTCCAATACACTTATCTAATCTTATGATGAAGCGTTTTTTAGTATTACTCGTAATTGCTGTTTTTTGGTCTTGTAAAAACAACCCTGAAACGGTTGAAAAAGTTCAGAATCGTGGACTTATTACTCAAAAAGCCATGGTGGTTTCTGCCAGAGAAGAAGCCTCTAAAATTGGAAGCGATATTTTAAAACAAGGTGGTAATGTGTTTGATGCCATGATGGCAACTGAAATGGCATTGGCCGTGTGTTATCCTTCTGCTGGAAATTTAGGTGGTGGCGGATTTATGGTTTACAGATTAAACACTGGAGAAACTGGTGCGTTGGATTATAGAGAAAAAGCGCCTTTGGCAGCTACAAAAAATATGTATCTGGATTCTTTAGGAAATGTAATTCCTTATAAAAGTATTTTAGGCGAATTGGCTGTTGGTGTTCCTGGAACAATAGCTGGTGTGTTTGAAGCCCAACGGAAATTTGGAAAATTATCGGTTAAAGATATTTTACAACCTGTTATAGACTTAGCTAAAAATGGTTTCGCTATTACAGAAAAACAGCAAAACCGAATTAATAATTACGATAGTATTTTTAGAGCTGTAAACGGCAAGGAAATTCTATATTCAAAAAACTCAAAAGCAGGCGATACGCTAAAAAACTTACAACTCGCAAAAACCCTTGAACGCATTGCTTTACGTGGTAAAGACGAGTTTTACACAGGTGAAACGGCTCAAATTCTGGTCGATTATTTATCAGAAAAAGGTGGCATCATCACATTAGAAGATTTAGCCAAATACGAAGCTAAATGGCGAAAACCGGTTTCGTTTACATATAAAGATATTACTGTTATTTCTATGTCGCCTCCATCCAGTGGCGGCTATTGTTTGGCTCAAATTATGAAAATGATTGAACCCTATGATTTAAAAGAATTTGGTCATAATTCCCTAAAAACCATTCAGGTGCTTGTGGAAGCCGAACGTCGTGCTTATGCGGATAGAAATTATTTTTTAGGCGATCCTGATTTTGTGGATATTCCAACTGAAACCTTATTGAGTGATGAATACCTACTAAAACGCATGAGCGATTTTTCATTTGAAAAAGCCACACCTTCAAGTGCCATTTCTCATGGAAATATTGGGTTTGAAGAAAGTGAAGAAACCACTCATTATTCCATTGTAGATTCCTTTGGAAATGCCATTTCTGTCACTACAACACTGAATAATACGTTTGGCTCTCAATTATTTTGTTCCGAATTGGGCTTTTTTCTAAATAATGAAATGGACGATTTTAGTAGCAAAGCAGGTGTACCAAATATGTTTGGCTTAACTGGTGCCGAAGCCAATAGTATTGCGCCCGAAAAACGCATGTTAAGTTCCATGACACCAACCATTGTTGAGAAAAATGGCAAACTTCTTATGACTTTAGGAACACCTGGAGGTTCAACCATTATCACATCGGTTTTGCAAACTATTTTAAATGTAGAAGAATTTAATATGTCCATGCAAGAAGCAGTTAATGCACCACGTTTTCACCATCAATGGTTACCGGATTACATAAGAATGGAACCCAATGGTTTTGACGCAGACATTATGAATCAACTTAAAAATAAAGGCTATACTATTAATGAAACCCGCTCGCCTGTTATTGGAAAAGTAGATGGTATTTTGGTTTTGGATGATAAT
>DIAL01000108.1:52191-52831 GCA_002414705.1 Flavobacteriaceae bacterium UBA5079 | reverse complement strand
ACACTAGAAGGTGGTGCAGATCACAGAGGTGATGATACAGCCGTTGGATTTTAATTTTAATTCCATTCTTAAACATTTTCTGTTTAACTTGAGCCTCAATATTTTTTTATATAAATGGATTTAATATTTAAAACAACATTCTTATAAAATCCCAATCGGCCTATTGAAAATTTATCGGAAAATTTGACATAAAGACAGCGTGAAATGTTAAGCTGTTTGAGCTAGAAATATTTTGAAACAAGTAAAGATTTTAAAGCGAGTTCATAAAATTTAGATTAACATGCCTAAGCATAGCTTTTTTTTTGTTTTTTTAAGCCATGTAAAAAAGAAAAGATAATTTATTTTTGAATGTTATATTTGATTAAATAATAATGATTTTTTTTAAATGAAAACCTTGGACATCGTCATACTCACCGACAAACGCTTTTTAAAAGATTCTGAAACAAACTCCTATAAACACAATGTGTTTTATGAAGATTTTCTGGTACAAAAAGCACTTCAAGCCGAAAATTTAAACGTTACTCGTTTAGCTTGGGATGACCCTCATTTTAATTGGTCTGATACGAAAGCTGTTCTTTTTAGAACGACATGGGATTATTTTGATCGCTTTGCAGAGTTTTCAAAATGGCTCACAGAGGTT
>DIAL01000108.1:50627-52091 GCA_002414705.1 Flavobacteriaceae bacterium UBA5079 | reverse complement strand
TGAAAAACTCATCCGTTGGAATATTGACAAACATTACTTGTTAGATTTACAAAAAAATGGCATTCATGTGGCAGAATCCTATTTTATTGAAGCTGGAACTAAAACCACATTAGCAACATTACACACACAATTAAACTGGCAAGAAACCGTTTTAAAACCATGTGTTTCGGGTGCTGGCAGACATACGTACAGATTATCAACTGAAAATATAGCCGAACATGAAGCCATATTTACCGAATTGATTGCAAATGAAAGCATGATGCTTCAACCCTTTCAACATCATATTGTAACCCAAGGCGAATTATCGCTTATCATTTTTAATGGCGAATACAGTCATGCCGTTTTAAAACAAGCCAAGGTTGGTGATTTCCGTGTTCAAGATGATTTTGGTGGAACGGTTAAACCATACACACCAACTGAAACCGAAATTGCCTTTGCCTTAAACGCCACAAAAGCCTGTCCAGAATTGCCTATTTATGCCAGAGTTGATATATTTACTGACAACACTAATCAATTGGCAGTTTCTGAATTAGAACTTATTGAACCCGAATTATGGTTTAGAAATGACACAAATGCGGCTAAAATTTTAGCGAAACATATTTCCAAACGCCTAAAATAATTATTTATGAAAACGAAGAAAATTATAAAAGTAATTGTTGGTGTTATTATCTTTTTCACCTTACCCAGTTTAATTTTTTTCGGATTCATTTATTTCAAGTACAACGAAGATTTACCTTTAGGAGACGAAGGTCCACAAGCTGATGCCCTAGCACAAAAAATGCTAAACGCATTAAACCATGATGCCTATTTACAAACCAATTATATAGAATGGACATTTAAAAACAGGCATCATTACAAATGGCAAAAAGATGAAAACACCTGTTTAGTGCATTGGAAAGATTATAAAGTAGATTTGGACTTAAATAATCCAAGCACAAGTAACGTGTTTATCCATAATTTTGAAGTACAAGGCGAACAAGCCGAAGAACACATACAAACTGCAATAGACTATTTTAATAATGATTCTTTCTGGTTAGTAGCGCCATACAAAATTTTCGATCCAGGAACTGAAAGACGTTTGGTAAAGTGGAAAGATAATCAAGATGCTTTATTAGTGACTTATACCTCTGGAGGAAGCACACCAGGCGATTCTTATTTATGGGTATTAGATAGCAATTACAAACCTGTAAAATTTAGAATGTGGGTGGATATTTTACCAATAGGTTGTTTAGAAGCTTCATGGAACGATTGGACAACAACCGAAAGTGCTGCCATACTTCCTACATTTCATGAAATGCTGTTTTTAGGTATTAAAATGAATGACGTGATTGGAACGGAATGAGTTTGCAGTCGCAGTGTTCAACTGTAAACTGCGACTGCAAACTGCAAACTATTTAGACCGTTGGCCAACAAACTGCTGCTCCTTCAATTTAAACAACACATTAAACGACGTTAAACTACCAT
>DIAL01000108.1:46053-50519 GCA_002414705.1 Flavobacteriaceae bacterium UBA5079 | reverse complement strand
AATATACTGTTGTAAATCTATTTTTTCTTGTTCGTCTAAATTGCTGGAGTTAATTTTTTGCTCCATAACACGGAGTCTGTCACGAACCATGGTAATCTTATGAAAAAAGGTGTCAATTGGTACTTCACTGGATTTTAAATTGGTATCACCTGGTTCTAAAATCAGTTTACCACCTTTCCATTTATCAGCTATATGAACCACTTCGCTAGCATCACTCCAACGTTTTAAAATGTGTACCAAGCTACTTTCTATTTCGGCAAAGCTTACGGTATCCACATCGTCTTCTGCTGCTTCAATAACATCGAATTCGGAATTAATATCTATGGTTTCTAAACCACTATCTATAAAGGTTACCCAATAATGTTTACTGGTTATGTTGGTTACAACACCTTTTCCAAATTCTGGATGATTAATTCTGGAGCTGATTCCTAATACTTGCATAATAAGTTGATTTTTTAATTAGAGTTTAAATTAAAGAAAAATAATATATAAAAAACTCCCAACCCACTTCATTTTATAATTAAAGACATTATCTGTACCTTTGCAAACTGGACTGTAAATCAGACCAGATTGCTATGTTATGAGTACATTTGAAGATACTATTGAGGTTCAAGGCGCACGCGTTCACAACCTAAAAAATATAGATGTTTCCATTCCTAGAGAAAAACTGGTTGTAATCACGGGTTTGTCTGGTAGTGGCAAATCGTCATTGGCTTTTGATACCATTTATGCTGAAGGACAACGACGGTATATTGAAACGTTTTCGGCTTATGCGCGCCAATTTTTGGGTGGTTTAGAACGTCCTGATGTGGATAAAATTGATGGACTTTCACCAGTTATTGCTATTGAGCAAAAAACGACGAGTAAATCGCCAAGATCAACTGTTGGAACTATTACAGAAATTTACGATTTTTTACGCTTATTATATGCCAGAGCAAGTGATGCTTATAGCTATAACACAGGCGAACAAATGGTGAGCTATAATGACGAGCAAATAAAAGAACTCATAAAGGAAACCTTTAACGGCAAACGCATTAATATTTTGGCTCCTGTGGTGCGTTCCAGAAAAGGACATTATCGCGAATTGTTTGAGCAAATTGGCAAGCAAGGTTTTGTAAAAGTTCGTACTGATGGCGAAATTCGGGATATTGTGAAAGGTATGAAACTGGATCGGTATAAAAATCACGATATTGAAATTGTGATTGATAGGCTTAAAATTGATGCCACAGTAGATAATGATAAACGCCTAACAGAAACCATCAATACAGCCATGTATCATGGTGAAGATGTATTAATGGTTATTGATCAAGATACGCAAGAAGCTCGTTATTTTAGTCGAAATTTAATGTGTCCGAGTTCTGGGATATCCTATCCAAATCCAGAGCCGAATAATTTTTCATTCAACTCACCAAAAGGTGCCTGTCCTACGTGTAATGGCATTGGAACTTTGTATCAAGTGAATGAGAAGAAAATAATCCCAGACAATTCCTTATCCATAAAAGCTGGAGCACTAGCACCTCATGGTCCGCAAAAGAATAGTTGGATTTTCAAGCAGTTTGAAACCATTGCACAACGTTATAATTTTTCGTTGAATGATGCGTATAAAGATATTCCGGACGCTGCCAAACAGATGATTTTATATGGAGGAAATGAAAAATTTGAGGTAGAAAGCAAGACTTTGGGCATTACCCGAGATTATAAAATAGATTTTGAAGGCGTTGCTAATTTTATAGAAAACCAATACAACACGGCTGAAACAACTTCTTTAAAACGTTGGGCTAAAGAGTATATGGACAAAGTAGTTTGTTCAACTTGTGAAGGTGCACGTTTACGAAAAGAATCGCTTTATTTTAAGGTAAACGGTTTAAACATTTCAGAATTAGCACATAAAGACATTGTAGATTTAGGTGCTTGGTTTAAAGATTTACCAAAACATTTATCGGACAAGCAAATTAAAATTTCCGAAGAAATAATTAAAGAAATTTCATCAAGAACCCAATTTTTATTGGATGTAGGTTTAGACTATCTATCATTAAACAGAGGTTCTAAATCGCTTTCAGGTGGTGAAGCACAGCGCATTCGATTGGCAACACAAATCGGTTCGCAATTAGTAGGCGTCTTATATATTCTGGACGAACCGAGTATTGGTTTGCATCAACGTGATAATGAAAAACTGATTAAATCGTTAATTTCGTTACGTGATATTGGCAATTCTGTGATTGTGGTAGAACACGATAAAGATATGATAGAACATGCCGATTATGTGATTGATATTGGTCCACGAGCTGGAAAATTTGGTGGCGAAATAATTAGTATTGGCACACCTGCTGAATTAAAAACACACAATACCTTAACAGCAGATTATTTAAATGGCAAGAAAGAAATTGAAGTTCCTAAAAAGCGTCGTGAGGGAAATGGTAAAACACTCTCATTAAAAGGCTGTACAGGAAATAATTTAAAAAATGTATCTATAGATATTCCGTTGGGAAAAATGATTGGTGTTACAGGTGTTTCAGGTAGTGGGAAATCTACATTAATAAACGAGACCCTCTACCCGATTATGAATGCGCACTATTTTAATGGTGTTAAAAAACCGATGCCTTATAAAAGCATAAAAGGCTTGGAGCATATTGATAAAGTTATAGATATTAACCAGTCGCCAATTGGACGAACACCACGAAGTAATCCAGCAACCTACACTGGTGTTTTTAGTGAAATACGGAGTTTATTTGCTAAAATTCCAGAAGCCATGATTCGAGGTTACAAACCAGGTCGTTTTAGTTTTAATGTAAAAGGTGGTCGCTGCGAAACGTGTCAAGGAGGAGGTTTACGGGTTATTGAAATGAATTTTCTACCTGATGTTTATGTAGAATGTGAAACCTGCCAAGGTAAACGCTTTAATCGTGAAACATTAGAAATTAGATATAAAGGAAAATCCATTAGCGATGTGTTGAATATGACGATGAATGAGTCGGTTGATTTCTTTGAGCATATTCCTAAAATTCATAAAAAGGTAAAAACCATTCAAGACGTTGGTTTGGGTTATATTACGTTAGGACAGCAAAGTACGACGCTTTCTGGTGGTGAAGCTCAACGGATTAAATTGGCAACCGAATTAAGTAAACGCGACACTGGAAATACGTTTTATATTCTGGATGAACCGACTACAGGACTGCATTTTGAAGATATTCGTGTTTTAATGCAAGTTTTAAATAAACTAGCAAATAAAGGCAATACAGTTTTAATTATTGAACACAACCTAGACGTTATTAAAACAGTAGACTATATTATTGATGTTGGTTACGAAGGTGGTAAAGGTGGTGGCGAAATTGTTGCCAAAGGTACGCCTGAAGATCTTATTAAAAATAAGAAAAGCTATACAGCTCAATTTCTAAAAAAGGAATTAGCCTAAACCTTATTTTTGTTGAATAATTACGGAATTAATAACGCAACAAGAGGCTTTTTAAAAACCAAATTGTAGTTATCTATATTCTGATTTTTTCTAATAAAAAACACTAAAAAAAACGATATGGTTTCCCGAAAGTGAATTCATTTAAATAAAGCAAGTATAATGTCTTTAATTCCATTAAATTTGTTTTTGGATTTCTATATTTCAAGTAGTTAAAACAAATAAACTTGCACAAAAAAATTACATAAATAATGAGAACAGAACAACATCATAAACGTTGGAATGAAGTAAAAACAAACGATTCGTGGGCGATTTTTAAAATCATGGGTGAGTTTGTTAATGGCTATGAAAAATTAAGCCGAATTGGACCTTGTGTTTCAATTTTCGGATCTGCACGTACCAAACCAGATCATAAGTATTATAAATTGGCTGAAGAAGTTGCCTGTAAAATTGTAGAACATGGCTATGGTGTTATTACTGGTGGTGGACCTGGTATCATGGAAGCTGGTAATAAAGGGGCTCATATTGCTGGAGGAACATCGGTTGGTTTAAATATTGAATTACCGTTTGAGCAACATGACAATCCATATATAGATTCCGATAAAAGTTTAGATTTCGATTATTTCTTCGTAAGAAAAGTTATGTTTGTTAAGTATTCACAAGGGTTTGTAGTTATGCCTGGTGGTTTTGGTACTCTAGATGAATTATTTGAAGCCATTACTTTAATACAAACTAATAAAATTGAAAAATTCCCGATTATTTTAGTTGGAACCGATTTTTGGTCTGGATTATTAGACTGGGTAAAAGCAACTGTTTTAGAGGACTTTGCTAATGTAAGCGCTAAAGATTTAGATTTAATTCACCTAGTTGATACAGCTGATGAAGTTATAAAAATTCTAGATAGTTTTTATAAAGAATCTGATTTAAGTCCTAATTTCTAAAAAAGTCCCAAACCTTCCTATATGAAAAAGAAATGGTCGTTTTTGATGCTTTTAGGCGTCTTAAATTTTACAGGAATATGTTCGCAAACATCTTTTAATGTGATGTTTTATAACGT
>DIAL01000108.1:42363-45933 GCA_002414705.1 Flavobacteriaceae bacterium UBA5079 | reverse complement strand
TGTTTTATAACGTGTTAAATTTTCCTTTGGAAAATGCTGTACCAAATAGATTAGCATATTTGGAGGTTATTTTAAATGATTATCAACCTGACATTTTCATGGTATGCGAACTAAACAACATTTCAGGTGCTGTTAATATCTTACAAGTTATTCAAGATAGAATTAATAGTGATTTTGAGATGGCTACTTTTGAACTAAACACATCAGACGATACCATTGGAAACCAAAACGATTTGCAAAACCTGATTTATTATGATAGCTCTAAATTCACGTTGGAAAGTCAGACTATTGTACCAACTATTTTCAGAGATTTTAATCACTACCGTTTAAAATTAAATACGATTGACCAAGCAACTAATCCTATTTATCTGGATGCCATTGTTTGTCATTTAAAAGCATCTAGCGGAATAGAAAATCAGGCTTCCCGATTACAAATGGTATTGGATTTAACAGCGTATTTAAGTACAATACCAGCAGACAGTCATGTAATTTTGGCTGGCGATTTTAATGTTTATACCAATTCAGAACCTGCTTTTCAAGAACTTATAGACAGTAATAATGCTATAACATTTACAGATCCTGCTAACAAAATTGGCAGTTGGCATAATAATACAGATTATGTGGATGTGTTTACACAATCTACAAGAACACAATCTGAACTTGGTGGCACAACAGGCGGAATGGATGATCGTTTTGATTTTATCATGACATCTGAAAACATGCTGACCAATACCGAATTATATTATGAACCAAATACATACCAAGTGTATGGAAACAATGGTAATGTAGCCTGTTACAACCAATCTATAATAGATTCAGAATGTGCAGGCAGTTTATTTTCATATTCCATTCGTGAAGCGCTTCATTTTTTTAGCGACCACTTGCCTGTAACCATGCAAATTTCAACCAATGCTTCTTTATCGGTTCCAGAATTTTCTACGACATTAACTAATCCAATTGAAATTATAGGTACTAATTACATTCAAAATACTTTAAACTTGAAAGTTAATACACTTTCTCGTGGAACTGATAATTTAAAAATATACAACACATTAGGACAACATGCAAAAACCATTCCTGTTAAAACTGCGTATACTTATAACGTATCCTTAACAAATTTATCAGCTGGCATCTATTATATTGTAGCAACAAACACACAAGTTGAACCTTTAAAGTTTATTAAAACACATTGAGCATTAGATATCTATTAAGTATCATTCTTTTCAGCTTTTGTATTCATGTATTTAG
Source organism: Flavobacteriaceae bacterium UBA5079 (assembly GCA_002414705.1). GTDB lineage: Bacteria > Bacteroidota > Bacteroidia > Flavobacteriales > Flavobacteriaceae > Algorimicrobium. Next base: position 44,685 of record DIAL01000108.1, on the reverse strand, counting down.
TCAAAATAACATGGATGTAAAAGCTACCTTTAATGTGGAAAAAAATCAAATAAGCATATCTCAAGAAATTACTTATTTCAATAAAACTAACGACATACTTCATACCATTTATTTAAATGATTGGAGCAACAGTTTTGCTACAAAAAACACGCCTTTAGCCAAGCGTTTTTCTGAAGAATTTAAAACAGAATTTCACTTTGCTCAAAATGAAGATCGTGGCTTTTCCGTTATTACAACCATCCATCAAAACGAAAAAGAATTAAACTTTGATCGCGTAAAAGATCATATTGATGTGGTTCAAGTGGAATTAGAAAAACCCTTGCTGCCTAACCAATCTTACACCATTCATCTAAACTATATTGTTCAAGTTCCGAATGACAAATTTACACGTTATGGTGTAACTTCTAATGGTGATTATAATTTACGCTACTGGTATATGACGCCTGCTATTTACAATGGCAAATGGCAATATGAAAGTAATTCTGATTTGGATGATATGTATATACCTGCATCAAATATTAGATTACAAGTTACCTGTCCTTTAAATTACCATATAGAATCGGAATTAAATAAGATAGATTATAACCAGATAGACAACAATCAAATTGTAGTTTTTTCTGGAGAAAACCGCGTGAATTCTAAACTCTTTTTAAATAATACATCGCATTATCGTGAAATAGAAACGGATCATTTCACCGTTGTTTCTAATGTAGACGATGAGAATTTGAGTCCGATGGATAAAGCTTTAGTAACTGATAAAATTGCGCACTATTTAACGACTAATTTAGGCAGTTATCCTCATAAACGTTTACTGATTACAGATATTGATTACCGTAAAAGTCCTATTTACGGTTTAAATTTATTACCAAGTTTTATTAGACCATTTCCAGATCATTTTCAATATGAATTGAAGATACTAAAAACAGGACTTCGTAATTATTTAGAAAACACCCTACTTATTAATCCACGAACTGAACAGTGGATAATTGATGGGATTCAGACCTACTACTTAATAAAATATGTGGATGAATCCTACCCAAATATGAAATTAGCTGGAACACTGTCAAATATTTGGGGCATTAAATCTTTCCATGCTACACAGTTGGATTTTAACTCCCAATATGGTTTTTTATATATGCACATGGCGCGACAAAATATTGACCAACCGTTGACAACCGCTAAAGATTCACTTTTAAAATTTAATGAAAATATTGCCAATAAATATAAAGCTGGTGTTGGATTAGCATATTTAGATGACTATTTAGGACATGATTTAGTAAAAACTTCACTTTTAGAATTTCTGAATACCTATAAATTAGAAGAAACCAATACAGAAACTTTTGAGCGTTTTTTAAAATTGAAAACAACTAAAGATTTGGATTGGTTTTTCACGGATTATAATCAATCAAAAAAATATATAGATTATACCATTACAAAAGCCATTCGCGAAAATGATTCCATTCGCGTAACCATTAAAAACAAAAGCACGATAACGGTTCCTATTTCTTTGTTTTCATTTACAGATAAAACGGCTACCTCAAAGATTTGGCTGGATGGTATAAAAGACTCACTAACCGTTACCATTCCAGATACAGAAACCACACGAGTTGTTCTAAATCACGATCAAATTGTGCCGGAATTTAATGTGCGTAACAACACCAAAACACTAACCAAGGCACTATTTAACAGACCATTACAAATTCGGTTAATAAAAGATATTGAAGATCCAGATTACAACCAAATATTCCTTATGCCAATTGTGGAGTTTAATAATATTTATGATGGTATTGTTTTAGGCGTTAAAGCGTATAATAAAACTATTTTACGTAAACCGTTCAATTATAAAATTGCTCCACAGTACGGCTTAAAATCCAATTCGTTAACAGGATCTGTTTCTGCAAATTATAACCAATATGTTGATAACTCTTCACAATTATTCAATGTTAGTTATGGTATTGGAGCTAGTTATGGCAGTTATGCCGAAGATTTATTTGTAACTAAATTCACACCAGGTATACAATTATCGTTTCGCGACAAAACCAATTTACGTTCTAACAAACGTCAATTTCTATCGTTGAGATATATAGATATTAATCGCGATTCAGATCCAACAGCCGCATTGACATCAGAAACCAACCAGCCAAACTATGGTGTTTTTAATTTACGCTACAACCATGTAGAAAGAGATTTAGTTAACTACTCATCCTGGTTTGCAGACACCCAGTTTTCTGAAAATTTTGGAAAAGTGGCTTTAAATTATGAATACAGAAAGCTAACCAAAAACAATCGGCAATTTAATTTACGCTTTTTTGCAGGCGTATT
>DIAL01000108.1:39989-42251 GCA_002414705.1 Flavobacteriaceae bacterium UBA5079 | reverse complement strand
TTTTGCAGGCGTATTTCTATATAACAAAACCTTTAGAAATTCGGATTATTTCAGTTTTGCTTTGGATAGACCAACCGATTATCTATTCGATTACAACTATTACGGACGATCTGAAAGTGCTGGATTATTTAGTCAGCAGCTAATTATTGCCGAAGGTGGATTTAAATCGCAATTAGAGCCCAGTTTTGCCAACCAATGGATTACCACCTTAAACGGAAGTATGACTATTTGGAAATACATTATGGCTTACGGTGATGTTGGTTTGGTTAAAAACCATGATAATAATGTTGAAGTGGTTTATGATTCTGGAGTTCGCGTGAGTCTAATTGAAGATTATTTTGAGCTGTATTTTCCAGTCTATTCCAATTTAGGTTGGGAAGTAGCACAACCTCAATATGCTGAAAAAATCAGGTTTATTGTGACTTTGGATTTTAAAACCTTGTTAGGGTTGTTTACCAGACGTTGGTATTAAATCAAAATTAATTAATAACACACCTATTTCTACACTATCTGTAACAGAATTCTAATTTGCCTTATTTTATTGATAAATACGCAATAAAAAATTGCTTTTAGTTATAATAATTCAATTTTATAACAGGTTTAGCCATTGCGAATATTACGAATAATAACTACCTTTGCAAAAATACCTAGTCACCTATGAAAGCAAATCCTGAAGTAAATAAAGACATGTCTTTTGAAGATTTCAAAACAGAAGTTTTAAACGATTATAACCTAGCTGTCACCTCACGCGAGTGTAGTTTGTTAGGTCGTCGTGAAGTACTAACAGGTAAAGCAAAATTCGGAATTTTTGGCGATGGTAAAGAAGTACCACAATTAGCGATGGCTAAAGCGTTTAAAAATGGTGATTTTCGTTCAGGATATTATCGCGATCAAACCTTTATGATGGCTATTGGTGCTTTAAATATTGAGCAGTTTTTTGCTGGACTTTACGGAAATACCGATTTAACAGAAGAACCAATGTCTGCAGGACGCCAAATGGGTGGCCACTTTGCAACACAGAGTTTAGATGAAAATGGAAATTGGAATAATCTGTTAGAACAGAAAAATTCCAGTGCCGATATTTCACCTACTGCTGGACAAATGCCACGTTTATTAGGATTAGCGCAAGCATCAAAAATATACAGACAAGTAAAAGGTATTGATACTACCAATTTTTCCAACGAAGGTCATGAAGTGGCTTGGGGAACAATTGGAAATGCGAGCACGAGTGAAGGGTTGTTTTTTGAAACCATCAATGCAGCTGGTGTTTTACAAGTCCCAATGGTCATGAGTGTTTGGGATGATGATTATGGCATTTCGGTTCACGCCAGACATCAAACGACTAAAGAAAATATATCTGAAATCTTAAAAGGTTTCCAACGCGAAAACGATGAAAAAGGATTTGAAATTTTACGCGTTTTAGGTTGGGATTATCCAGCCTTAATTGAAACATACCAAAAAGCATCAAAAGTTGCACGTGAGGAACATGTTCCTGTATTAATTCATGTTCAGGAATTAACACAACCTCAAGGTCACTCAACATCAGGTTCACACGAGCGTTATAAAAATGAAGCGCGTTTAGCATGGGAGGCCGAATACGATTGTAACGTAAAACTTCGTGAATGGATTATTGCCAATGGTATTGCAACCGATGACGATTTATTGGCTATTGAAAAAACGATTAAAAAACAAGTTCGCGATGGTAAAAAAGCCGCTTGGACCGCTTTTTCACAACCGTTAAAGGACGAGCAAAATGAATTGGTTACTTTGTTAGAAACCGTTGCAGCAGCTAGTTCTAATAAAGTGTTTATTGAAAAACTTAAAAATGACTTAGCTGAAATTTCAGAGCCAATTCGTAAAGATATTTTATCGACAGCGCGTAAAGCATTACGATATGTGGTGAATGAAACATCGGAAACTAAAAATCAATTAACAACTTGGATTAACAACTATATAGAGGTTGTTCAACCAAAATATAGTTCGCATTTATATTCGCAATCCGATAAATCAGCTTTAAATATTCAAGAAGTAAAGCCGACTTATGACGATTCTAGCGAAGAAGTAGATGCACGTTTAGTAATTCGCGATAATTTTGATGTTATTTTTAGCAAGTACCCTGAAGCGCTTATTTTTGGTGAAGATGCAGGACATATTGGCGATGTAAACCAAGGTTTGGAAGGTATGCAAGAAAAGTATGGCGAGTTGCGTGTTTCAGATGTTGGGATTCGTGAAGCAACCATTCTTGGTCAAGGAATTGGTATG
>DIAL01000108.1:37394-39885 GCA_002414705.1 Flavobacteriaceae bacterium UBA5079 | reverse complement strand
GAATTGGTATGGCTATGCGCGGATTGCGTCCCATTGCTGAAATTCAGTATTTAGACTATATTTTGTACGCTCTACAAATAATGAGCGACGATTTAGCAACTTTACAATACAGAACTAAAGGTCGCCAGAAAGCACCTTTAATAATTAGAACACGTGGTCATAGACTGGAAGGTATTTGGCATTCGGGCTCGCAAATGGGTGGTGTAATTCATTTAATCCGTGGTATCCACGTTTTAGTTCCTAGAAACATGACTAAAGCTGCTGGATTTTATAACACCTTGTTGGAAGGTGATGAACCTGCATTAATTGTAGAATGTTTAAATGGTTACCGATTAAAAGAGAAAATGCCAACTAATATTGGTGAATTTAAAACACCTTTAGGTGTAGTTGAAACTATTAGAGAAGGTAACGATATTACTTTAGTGTCTTACGGCTCAACACTTCGGGTGATTGAGCAAGCTGCTAAAGAGTTACAAGAAGTTGGTATTAGCGCAGAAATTATTGATATACAGTCGTTGTTACCTTTCGATTTAAATCATGACATTGTTAAAAGCGTAGCGAAAACAAATCGTTTAATGGTAATTGATGAAGATGTTCCTGGAGGTGCTTCGGCTTACATTTTAAACGAGGTTTTAAATACACAAAATGCTTATAAGCATTTAGATAGTAAACCGGAAACGCTAACAGCTAAAGCCCACAGACCAGCTTACGGAACCGATGGCGATTATTTTTCTAAACCTTCTGTTGAAGATGTTTTTGAAGCGGTTTACCATGTGATGCACGAGTCAAATCCGAATGATTTTCCAAAATTGAGATAATTATATTTTCTAAAGAACTAAACCTTTGCACTTTTTGTTGGTCTTAAGAACCTAACCTTAAACCAACAAAAAGATGCGAATTTTTTATTTTGCTATTTGTGCGCTTTTTTTGCTTTCATGTAATAACGATACCGAATCTGTTACTGAAAATAATGAGCCTTTTTTAGATTTAACCGAAATCTTCAACATAAACTTCAATGCACTACCCAATTATTCCAATCAGTACATACCTGTTTATATAACAAAGGACAACACACCAAATAACAATCCGATTACCAATTCAGGAGCAACTTTAGGTAGAATTTTATTTTACGATACTAATTTATCTGCAAATAACACCGTTTCTTGCGCTAGTTGTCATACTCAAGAACATGCTTTTAGTGATACAAATTCAGTAAGTCAGGGAATAAATGGACAAACTGGAAGACATTCCATGCGACTTATAAATTCGCGTTTTTCAAATGAAGTAAATTTTTTCTGGGATGAAAGAGCTAATTCTCTAGAAACCCAAACAAGCATGCCAATTCAAGATCATATTGAAATGGGCTTTAGTGGAGCAGATGGCGATTTAAACATTAATGATTTAATAACTAAATTAAATACTATTGAGTATTATCCAGTACTTTTTAATAGCGCTTTTGGCTCCACAGAAATAACGGAAATAAAACTGCAAAAAGCACTAGCACAATTTGTAAGAAGTATTCAGTCTTTTGATAGTAAATATGATGAAGGAAGATTGCTAGCAAATAATGACGCACAACCTTTCTCTAATTTCACGCAGATGGAAAATCAAGGGAAAAACTTATTTATTCAGCCTCCAAATTTCAATAACCAAGGCATGCGAGTTTCGGGTGGCATTGGATGCAACGGCTGTCATCAAGCTCCAGAATTCGACATTGTTCCAAATACGTTAAACAATGGTGTAATTGGCACTGCAGATGGTTTAGCAACAGATTTAAACGTTACAAGATCTCCTAGTTTACGGGATATTGTAAAATTAAATGGAGAAAGCAATGGTCCATTTATGCATATCGGCATTTCAAATAATTTATTAACCGTTGTGGAGCATTACAATGTTATTAATATTGCAGGTAACTCTAATTTAGACCCAAAATTAAGACCCAATGGTTTTGGGCAACAACTCAATTTAACGCAAGCAGAAAAATCGGCTGTAGTAGCATTTTTAAGAACGCTTTCTGGAACTGATGTGTATGTAAATGATATGTGGAGTAATCCATTTATTCAATAGAGGAAAAATTACAACTTATATTTTAAGACCTGGTTATTTTCGTAATCAGGTCTTTTTGTTTTAGTATATTTATAGAATTAATTTTTAATAGAAATAAAACAATTATTTTCTTTAACAAAACAAAAAGATTCCCATTTAAAAGGGAAACACATATGAAAGCCGTTTCTGTAGTTACCATAAAAAAAGAATTACAACATAAATCCGATAAGGATTTAATGGAATTAGTATTGCGTTTGTCTAAATTTAAAAAGGAAAATAAAGAACTCCTTACCTATTTGTTATTTGAATCTCATGACGAAACAGGTTATATAGAATCGGTTAAGAGTGAAATCGATTTGCAATTTTCAACCATTAACACCAACAGTTATTTTTACATAAAAAAAAGTGTTCGAAAAATACTGCGACTCATTAAAAAGTACGCACG
>DIAL01000108.1:35964-37307 GCA_002414705.1 Flavobacteriaceae bacterium UBA5079 | reverse complement strand
AAACTGAAGTCGAGCTCCTACTCTACTTTTGTGAATGTTTAAAAAATATGACGCCATCTATAAAAAGAAATGTGACACTTACTAATATTTATGATAGACAGATTATAATGATTGAAAAAATTGTAAAGACTTTACATGAAGATTTACAATATGATTACAATTTGGTTTTAGAGGAATTGAAAGCATAAATAGATAAGATAATCAAAAACCATATAGATATTAATACATAATCCGAACCATCAGTTCCTTTAGTAAATCACTTTGCGGAATGGCGTTGGCTCCAACTCCTTTTCCTTTGACATCAAAAGTTCGTAAATCAGAAATAATGGCACTCACTTTTTTCATGGGATAATTTCTGGCTGCAACAATATACTCTTCAGTAAAATAAGGCGATATTTTTAAGGCAGAAGCTACACTTCTAGACGATTTATCATGTAAACCATGCAATTGTAGAACACGACTAAAATAGGTGTATAAAAAACCAACCGTTAAAACCATGGGATTATCTTTTGGGTTTTCGCCAAAATAGTTGATAATCTTGTTGGCTTTTACCACATCACGATAACCAATAGCTTTGTGTAATTCAAAATTATTATAGTCTTTACTTATTCCTATATTTTCTTCAATAAGTTCTGGTGTAATTTGTGTGCCTTCTGGCAAAACAATTTTCAATTTATCTAGTTCATTGCTAATTTTACTTAAATCCGTACCCAAAAATTCAGTCAGCATTTGTGCACCTTTTGGCGTAATACTATAATTTTTACCAGCTAAAACTTGGTTAATCCAACCAGGAATTTGATTATCGTATAATTTAGAACTCTCATAAACAACAGCCGATTTATTTAATACCTTGTATAAGGACTTCCGTTTGTCTATGGTTTTATATTTGTAATTAAAAACCAGAATAGTGGAAGGTTGAGGGTTTTTAGCATATTCAATCAGATTTTCAATCGTTCGCGATAAATCTTGAGCTTCTTTAACAATAATGACTTGGTATTCGGCCATCATGGGGAATCGTTTGGCGTTTCCAACAATTTCGTCTATGGTAACATCACGACCATAAAGCACCATTTGGTTAAAACCGCGTTCGTCTTCGGTTAAAATGGATTCTTGAATAAAATCGGAAATCTTATCAATATAATAAGGCTCTTCACCCATTAAAAAATAAATAGGCTTAAAATTCCGCTTCTTAATATCGCTTACTAATTGTTTGATTGCGTCCAAAATTGCTGACTTTTCGAAATTTAAAATACCTATTACTAAAAAAAGCAAAAGGCATTTGGTTTTTGATTTTTGTACGTTAACTTTGGCAAAACCGTTAGTAGCAACAATGCAAGCACTCA
>DIAL01000108.1:33952-35856 GCA_002414705.1 Flavobacteriaceae bacterium UBA5079 | reverse complement strand
CAAAGTTTTCGTTCCGTTTCAAAAATAGCGAAAATAAAGTATCTATATTCGATCCGATTCGGAAAAAATTTGTGATTTTACAACCCGAAGAATGGGTTCGACAACATTGCTTGCAAATTTTAATGCTTGAAAAAAATTATCCAAAATCGCTTATTAATGTGGAAAAAGAGCTGCGTGTTAACGATTTAAAAAAACGGTATGATATTGTGGTTTATAATCCTGATGGCAGTATTCATTTAATTGTTGAGTGTAAAGCACCTACTATCCCTATTAATCAAAGTACTTTTGACCAAATTGCACAATATAATTTAACTTTAAAAGCAACGTATTTAATGGTAACAAACGGTTTAAATCATTATTATTGTCAAATGGATTTGGAAGCCGAATGTTACACATTTTTAAAGGATATTCCTGATTATAATATTGTTTAAACTATATGAAGATAGCCGTTGTTATATTAAATTGGAATGGACAAAAACTTTTAGAGCAGTTTTTACCTTCTGTTGTGGCTTATTCTAAAGAAGCACAAATTTATGTTGCCGATAATGCATCAACCGATGATTCTATTAGTTTTATAAAACAACATTTTCCAACAATTACAATAATACAAAACACGGAAAATGGTGGTTACGCAAAAGGCTATAATGAAGCTTTAAAACAAGTGGATGAAGATATTTATTGCTTATTAAATTCGGATGTTGAAGTTACTGAAAACTGGCTGGAACCTATTATAACTGAATTTGTGGGTAATCCTGAAACAGCCATTATTCAACCAAAAATTTTAGATTATAAAAATAAAGACTATTTTGAATACGCTGGAGCAGCAGGTGGTTTTTTAGATAAATATGGTTATCCTTTTTGTCGTGGTCGCGTTTTTAATTCTATTGAAAAAGATAGCGGACAATACAATAACAAAGCCGAAATATTTTGGGCTTCTGGAGCCTGTTTATTCATTAGAAAATCGGTTTTTGAAACCCTTGAAGGTTTTGATGAATCGTTTTTCGCACACATGGAAGAAATAGATTTATGTTGGCGCGCTTTTAACCGAAATTTAAAAACGGTTTACATCGGAACAGCGACTGTATTTCATGTTGGAGGCGCTACCTTAAATAATACCAATCCAAAAAAAACCTATTTAAACTTCAGAAATAGTTTATTTACACTCACAAAAAATGCGTCTGGTAATTTGTTCGTATTAATTTTCATTCGACTTGTTTTAGATGGAATTGCGAGTGTCATGTTTTTATTCACTTTTAAATTTCAACATATTTTAGCCGTATTAAAAGCCCATATTAGCTTTTACAAAAACCTACCAACTCTTCTAAAAAAACGAAAAAAATTATTGCAAAAAGCCAATTATTATAATACCAAATCTGTTGTTTGGAATTATTACGTAAAGGGTAAACATCATTCCTAAAAATTACCAGTTAGTTTTAGAGCATATTTTTATAGTATATGAGTTAAAAATAATTCATTTTCAACTTTATACTACTGGATTTTAATTGTTTATAAATTTGTTAAAGTTTTTGTTAATCCTTACCAAATGAACTAATCTTTTGTATAATTTTGATATGTTAATAATTAACACCTAAAATCATATTAAGTATTATGAAAAAACTAATTTTATTGAGTATTTCCGCTATGTTTATCTTGAGCTCATGCGTTTCCAAAAAGGAATATGCTGCTCTTGAAGCCAAGCAAAAAGAAACACAAGATTTATTAAATACGGCTACGATAAAATTAAACTCCTGCTTAACTAAAGCACAAGGTTTAGAGGATCGTATTGCTGATTTAAAACGATCTAATGACAACCTAATTACAAGTAATGAATCGTTAACCATGCTTACTACAAAAGGAGCAAGTAACGTGGAAAAAACACTTGAAAGTTTAAAAGAAAAAGATTA
>DIAL01000108.1:28257-33784 GCA_002414705.1 Flavobacteriaceae bacterium UBA5079 | reverse complement strand
GCAAAAAAGACAGTGTTATGTTAGCACTCGTTACTAGTTTGAAAAAAGAAGTTGGCATAAACGATCCAGACATTGAAATAAATGTTGAAAAAGGCGTTGTATTTATTTCTATTGCAGACAAAGTATTATTCCAAAGTGGAAGCTACAGTGTAACCACTAGAGCGCAAGAAATTTTAGGGAAAGTAGCTACGGTTGTTAAGGCTAAACCAACATTTGAATGTATGGTTGAAGCGCACACAGACCCTGTTCCTTATAACAAACCACCATTAATTGACAACTGGGATTTAAGTGTTAAACGTGCAACTTCTGTAGTTCGTGTATTAGAAGATCTAGGTGTAGCACCTAAACAACTTATTGCTGCTGGACGTGGTGAATACCAACCTTTAGTTGATAATGACACTGCTGAAAACAGAGCTAAAAACAGACGTACTAGAATTATTGTGTTACCGAAAATTGATGAATTCTACGAAATGATTGACAAGGAAATGAAAAACCTTGAAGCTGACGGTAGATAATCGTTAAAAAGCCTATAAAACTAAAAGCTCGATCGGTAAGATTGAGCTTTTTTTGTATCAATACTTGAGCGATAAAGATATTTTATTAAATGAATTAACATTATGCATCATTTGTGTTAATTAAATAAGATATTTATCATAATTTAACAAATAAATGAATAGTTCAACAGATAAATCAATCAATTTGTAGAATATTTATTATTTAAAGAATTTAATATCTTAAATTTAAGTAACCCAAGCTTACTGTATTTTTTTCTTTGTAAAAGATTTAAAACCTACTTCAAATCTATTTTACTATGAAACAGACATTACACTATCAATTTAAAAGGCGATCTGAAAATCATTTAGATTGGCTGATTAATGTGATTAAATCTGAAAAGTATTTTCAGGCAGATTCGTTTATTATGACTAACAGCAGAACAGACCGATTTTTAAAAAATTTAAAATCGGCTTAATTTAAAAAAAAGGTAGTTTAGACCATTTTAAAAAATCTCTAAACTACCTTTTCCTTCACGAACAATTATTGGAGTTTCTTCAGATAAATCGATAACCGTAGACGCCACATTATCTCCATAACCTGCATCAATTACCAAATCGACCAGATTATCCCATTTTTCAAGAATCAATTCTGGATCTGTTGTATATTCTAAAACATCGTCATCATCACGAATAGATGTAGAAATAATAGGGTTTCCTAATTGTTTGACTATCTCTAAAGCAATATTATTTTTTGGCACACGAATACCAACGGTTTTTTTCTTTTTAAAAACAGAAGGAAGCGATTTTGCCCCTGGTAAGATGAAGGTGTAAGGCCCTGGCAACGCACGTTTTAAAATCTTGAATGTCGTCGTATCTATTTGCTTGACGTAATCACTTAAATTACTTAAATCATGACAAATAAATGAGAAGTTTGACTTCTCCAACTTCACTCCTTTTATTCTGGCAATTTTCTCTAATGCTTTTACATTGGTAATATCACAACCTAGACCATAAACCGTATCAGTTGGATAAATAATTAAACCACCTTTTTTCAAAACGGCAACAACATGTTTAATCTCTTTAGGATTCGGGTTTTCCTCGTAAATTTTAATAAACTCTGCCATAATTTAAATATAAAAACATCATTAACTTAAGTAAGATACTTAATTCCTAGTACTATTTAGACTTGAGCATCTATGCAAAAAAAATATTGAAATGTAACTTTTGATTATTAAAACTATCCTATTACCTCCAGCTTAGCAAAACGCAATAAGAGTTTTTTTATACCACCATTATTGAATTTAATCTCTGCTTTGGTATCACCTCCTACTCCTTCAATTTTTAATACTTCGCCTTTGCCAAAACGCAAATGCTCTACCATATTTCCAACAGATAATTTACTGTCGAAAAGATTCGTATTTCCTTTTGTTTGACTTACAGGTTTTAAGTTTTTAGAGCTAGGTAATTCCTTTTTCTCTACTTTAGAAACTGGCGCACCCTTCTTTTTAAACATTGGCTGAACCGGCTTTTTAAAGCGGACTTTATTGGGTTCAGAATCGCCAAAAATATCCGCATCAAGCATTGGATTAAATCGACGTTCTTCTAAAGGTGTGATGATATCTAAATACTGCTCATCAATTTCTTCAATAAAACGACTTGGATCTGAATCAATCAGTTTTCCCCAGCGGTAACGAGACAACGCGTATGTTAAATAGGCTTGTTTTTCAGCTCGTGTTAATGCTACATAAAATAAACGACGCTCTTCTTCCAACTCACTTCGGGTTCCCATACTCATAGCCGACGGAAATAAATCTTCCTCCAAACCAACTATATACACATACGGAAACTCCAAACCTTTTGCCAAGTGAATGGTCATTAAAGCAACGTGATCGGCATCGCCTTTATCTGCATCTAAATCGGTAGCCAGAGCTACATCTTCTAAAAACTCTGCTAATGAAGCCGTAGCATCCACAATTTCCTTTTGTCCTTCTACGAAATCTTTAATACCGTTTAAGAGTTCTTCAATATTTTCCATTCTAGCAACACCTTCAGGCGTGCTATCTTTATTTAACTCACGAATGACACCACTAGCTTTCACCACATGATCAGCAAGCTCGAACGCGTTTGCTGTTTTATTCATAACCTGAAAACTCTCAATAAGCGTGGTGAAATCTTGTAATTTATTACGTGCGCCTGAATTGACGTTAATATCTAAACTGTTAATATTTTGTAGCACTTCAAATATCGTTTTACCATACCCATTAGCCGCAACCACCAATCTATCCATAGTTGTTTGCCCAATGCCTCGAGCTGGATAATTAATAACACGTTTTAAAGCTTCCTCATCGGCTGGATTAATTATTAAACGTAAATACGATAAGACATCTTTAATTTCTTTCCGTTGATAAAATGATAAACCACCATAAATACGATACGGAATATCACGCTTTCTCAACGCATCTTCTATAGAGCGCGATTGTGCATTGGTTCTGTATAAAACTGCAAAATCGGAATTTGGTAATTGATTTTGCATTCTATTTTCAAAAATGGAACTCGCAACAAATCGCCCTTCATCACCATCTGTTAACGAACGGTTGACTTTTATTTTAGCACCTTCATCATTGGCCGTCCAAACAATTTTATCCAGCTTGGTTTGGTTTTTATCGATGATAGAATTGGCTGCATTCACGATATTCTTCGTAGAACGGTAATTCTGCTCCAAACGAAACAGCTTCACATCCTCATAATCCTTTTGGAAGTTTAGAATATTATTAATATTGGCACCACGGAAAGCATAAATACTTTGCGCATCATCCCCAACCACACAGATATTTTGAAAACGATCTGACAGCGCTCTAACAATTAAATACTGCGAGTGGTTTGTATCCTGGTACTCATCCACCAATATATAGCGGAATTTATCTTGATATTTAGCTAATACTTCGGGAAAACGCGTTAGCAATTCGTTGGTTTTTAAAAGTAAATCATCAAAATCCATTACGCCTGCTTTAAAACAGCGCTCCACATAATTTTTATAAATTTCGCCTAATCTTGGACGTCGTGCCATTTTATCAGCTTCCATTAATTCGGGGTTCTGAAAATAGGCTTTTACGGTAATCAAGCTGTTTTTATAAGATGATATTCGCGAACGAATCTGTTTAGTTTTATAAATCTCCTTATCCAGATTCATTTCTTTAATTATAGACGCAATTAACCTATCAGAATCTTGCGTATCATAAATGGTGAAGTTACTTGGATAACCTAATTTATCAGCTTCAAAACGCAAAATTTTAGCAAAAACAGAGTGAAAAGTTCCCATCCAAAGGTTTTTAGCTTCACTAGCTCCTACGATAGTTCCTATACGCTCTTTCATTTCGCGTGCTGCTTTGTTAGTAAATGTTAACGACAAGATATTAAAAGAATCCACACCTTGACTCATAAGATACGCAATCCGATAGGTTAACACACGTGTTTTGCCAGAACCAGCGCCTGCAATAACAATCATTGGTCCATCTTTCTGCAACGTTGGCGCGAGTTGCGCTTCATTTAACTGGCTTAAATACTTCTCCAAACTTCTATAATTTTTAAAGTGTAAAAATAACCATTGTTAGCCGTTTAGGCAGTCAGATATATGATTAATTATAAACAATTTATTATGTGAAATTGTAAAGACTATTCAATTATCATAGCTTTGAGTAAACCTGTTCGCGTATTAATCCAGATATAATTGAAAACTGATTTATTTTTACGTCTTTCTATACCTTGTTTGACAACTTCTTTAAATTGAGATTCTTTTTCCTTACTGTTTTTAGAAACAAAAATATTTACCACATCTGATAAAAATCTATTTTTTTCTTTGCCATTTTCTTTTAGCACAATTACATTAAAATTTTGATATTTTGTCTTGAAGTCAATTTGTGATAGATTGTCATTTCCATCAATTGTCAGATAGGTCTTCTCCAATTCACCTTCTAAACGCACATTTAAATTAGGTTGTAAAAAAGTATTTAAATAAGATGCTTTTAGTAAATCTATTTCGGCTTGAAATAAAAATCTATCTTGAATATTATTCACATCAAACTCCCAATACGCATGCAATGGCGCGTGATCCATAAACTCTGCACGAATGCCTAATGTTGTTTTGGTTGGTGACACATAGGTATTACTGGCGTTTTTTATAGTAGCTTGAAAATCGTTAAAATTTACAGTTCCAGCTTGACGGTCTGCTTTTACTTTTTCGGAATACCTAATTTTGGCGTCTATAATTTTCACTTCATCAAGCGCTAAATCAAACTTCAAATCACGTAACATTTTGCTATATAATGGTTTGATGCTTTCATCATCAGTTACTAATTTATCACGATAGATGTCCGCATCCATTTGGTTAATTAATACCTGTGGACTTTTTATTTGAAGTATAGAGTCTTGACGAAAACCATAATTAAAATCTTTTAGTTGAAGTGATTTAATAGTTATATCACAATGGTCACGCTCCACTTTTATAATGCGAGACAATGCTTCTTTTGAGTATTTTGTTTTTAATGAAACATCCTGCAAATTAATTTGTTCATTTTGAATACTAGATTTTCCTGTTCTTAAATCATCATAATCACTCATTCTAAAAAACAAACTATCAAAAAACAAGCTTAAATTCTCATAAGCTATTGGGGTTTTTTGCTTTTGAGTTTTTTCATCAAATCGTATATTCTTTAATGAAAACCGCATATTCTCGATCTCTAACATTAAAGAATCGGTTTCCACATCATTAATTAGGATGTTTCCGTTTTCTATATTAAAATCATCCAACTTCACGATTTTATTAAACGGTTTGTTGGTTTCCAATTTGTAAGCAGACTTTTGAACTTTAGGATTATGGTTATATAAAACATCTGGACTTTCCAATTGAATATTAGAAATATGAATGGTATTATTCACTAGATAGTTCCAATACCTAACATCTTTAACCAATAACTGATTTAGTTTCAGCGTTAGTAAAGTATCATTGGTTGTTTCTCCAACTCTAGAAAACATGA
>DIAL01000108.1:24847-28140 GCA_002414705.1 Flavobacteriaceae bacterium UBA5079 | reverse complement strand
TCTAGAAAACATGAGTTCATCTACTTGTAAACTCCCAGAAAAAATATTCACACTTAAATTTGAATAGGAGACATTCATGGTTTTAGGAAGGTCGTTTTCTAGATAATTTGTCAGTTTATTTTTTACAAACCATTGCGCAACGAATAACAGTATAAAAATGCCAAAAATGATTCCCAAGCCTATTTTTAACCACTTTTTTCCAGATTTGTCCATTTCATAAAGATATCTAAAAATTCAAATTAATTTTAAATATATTTACCTAAAATTTAACGCTATGAATGAATTTATTGCCTTTTTTGCTTCAATATCTTGGTGGATGTGGATCTTAATTGCCCTTGTTTTGATTGCTATTCGCGATGTGTTTTTTCAAAAGCATCATACTATTAGTCACAACTTTCCAATTGTAGGTCATTTTAGATATATGTTAGAAAAAATTGGTCCTGAATTACGGCAGTATTTAGTAGCTAACAACAGAGAAGAACTACCATTTAACCGCATTGAACGTGGATGGATTTACGCCTCTGCAAAACATGAAAACAACTACGAAGGCTTCGGAACCGATCGTGATATTTACGCACATCAGCACATTTTTATTAATAATGCTATGATGCCTTATAAAATTACAGATAACCATCCAAATGCTACTGATAACACCTTTCTGCCTTGTGCTAAAGTTATGGGACTTCACAACAACCGAAGAAAACCGTTTAGACCAGCATCCGTTATAAACGTGAGCGCTATGAGTTTTGGATCATTATCAGCCAAAGCCGTGGAATCTATGAACAAAGGCGTTAAAATGGCGAATGCCTATCATAATACTGGAGAAGGTGGTTTATCACCATATCACTCGCATGGTGGTGATGTAATTTTTCATTTTGGAACCGGATATTTTGGTGTTCGAAATGAGGATGGCACATTTTCTCTAGAAAAATTAGTAACATTAGTTAACAAAAATCCCTTTGTAAAAGCCATTGAAATAAAACTATCGCAAGGTGCTAAACCCGGAAAAGGTGGTGTGTTACCAGGTGCAAAAATTACCCAAGAAATATCGGATATCAGACATGTACCATTGGGTAAAGATGTGTTATCACCTCCTAACCATTCTGCGTTTTCAAACGTTTCAGAAATGTTAGAATTAATAGAACAAATAGCCGAAGCCACGGGTTTACCAGTCGGTATTAAAGCTGCCATTGGAAAATTAGACCAATGGGAAGAGTTAGCCGATTTAATGGTAAAAACTGGCAAAGGTCCGGATTTTATTACAGTTGATGGTGGCGAAGGCGGAACAGGTGCTGCACCTCCTAGTTTTGCAGATCACGTGTCCTTACCATGGGTGTATGGTTTTAGTGATTTGTACAAGGTTTTCAAAAACAGAAATCTAACTGAACGCATTGTTTTTATTGGAAGTGGAAAGTTAGGTTTTCCTGCAAAAGCTGCTATGGCATTTGCCATGGGAGCCGACTGTATTAATGTAGCACGTGAAGCCATGATGAGTATTGGCTGTATTCAAGCACAAATTTGCCATACCAATCGCTGCCCAAGTGGTGTAGCAACGCAAAGTAAGTGGTTACAAAATGGCATTGATCCAACATTGAAATCTGCCAGATTAGCGCAATATTTTAAAACCTTTAGAAAAGAATTTATTGAAATAACACATGCAGCTGGCTACGAACATCCATGTCAGTTTAAAATGAATGATATTGCTGTAAATGTGGACGACCATAATTTATCCAAAGAATTAGACAGAACCTATCTGTATAATAAAACAGCTGTTCCTTTTAACGGTATGCAAGAATTAAAAGATTGTATATATTTGGGTGGTCAGATAAATACATTAGAAAACTAACAACCAAAATACCTACTAACTATGGAAATTGAAAAATTATTTGAACTTTTTTTATACGCTATTCCAACCATTATAACCGGAATGATTGCTTATTATTTTTTTAAAGAACACACCAAAAATGAAGATGGCAGACGTAGGTTTTTACTTCATAAAGATATGCAAGCCAACACCATGCCTATCCGTTTACAAGCTTATGAGCGTATGGCGCTTTTTCTGGAACGCATTACGCCTTCAAAATTACTCATTCGTGTCGCACCACTTTCCCCTAATAAGGAAGATTACGAATCGTTATTAATACAAAGTATTGAGCAGGAATTTGAGCACAACTTATCGCAACAAATTTACTTAACGGACGATTGCTGGAATATTATTACGGCTGCCAAAAATGCCACGATGCAACTGATAAGAAAAGCTGCTTTGCTAGAAAAAACAGATACAGCTAACAAACTCCGTGAAGTAGTCCTTACAGAAATGATGGAAAAACGCGCTCCTAGTGATGCCGCTTTATCATTTATTAAACAAGAGGTTGGTGAGATGTGGTAGATGTTTTATTATATTAGTTGTAGCACGTTAAGAATTGAGGTAGTTTAAAATATATCCTCATTAATATTTGTGCGTCATTAAAAGAACTAAATTGATAGAATATGATTGATATACTACTGAATGCCAAAAAAATAAAATATTCTTCAAATTTGAATGTTGATAGTTTAAAACATAAACTAGAGGAACGCTTTGATCAAAGTCCATC
The DNA here is from genome assembly GCA_002414705.1 of Flavobacteriaceae bacterium UBA5079. Classification (GTDB taxonomy): domain Bacteria; phylum Bacteroidota; class Bacteroidia; order Flavobacteriales; family Flavobacteriaceae; genus Algorimicrobium. The sequence continues at coordinate 25,546 of DIAL01000108.1, read as the reverse complement.
AACATTTGTGGGGAGTTTTATCAATCAAAATGTGTTTGCTGCCTATGATAAATGGTCCGTTATTGCTTGGTATGTGCCAAATTTTAAAAGGAAATCGGCTTATTTAAAAGGCGAAATTTTAAAATCAGAAAAAGGGACTTTATTAAATTTAAGCATGAAACCCAATACCATGTTATCCGTTGGCCCTATACTTTCTTTATTATTTGGAATAATTCTCATAATTGCAACAAATGAGAATACAGACAATTCACGTTTCTTATTTATAGGGTTGTTCTTTATTTTAATAGGAGTTTTGTATTACGCTTTTGGAATTTATTCAAGAAATAGATTACAAAACAATTTTGATAAAAATTTGGATTTACAAAAAGTTTAAATAAAAAATGAAAGCAACATTTTTTAAATTACCAGAATACTACCTAATTATGTTAGCTGTTTTAGCTGGTTACTCACCTCCATTTAATTTAAATCTTATTTCTATTGGATTAGTTGGAATCTTTATTCTTCAAATTATTTTTAAAAACAGAATTTCAGGAATAGCACTTGGAACTCTTTTCTTTTTGGCAAACCTATATTTTCTTGGGGCTTTGCTCTCAGAATTTAATGAATTCACGGAATTTAATAATCAAGCAAAACAATTACTGACTTTCGGTTTAACTATTTGGATTGTAAATATCTTAATATCATTGACTATGATTTATA
>DIAL01000108.1:16777-24727 GCA_002414705.1 Flavobacteriaceae bacterium UBA5079 | reverse complement strand
TAAATATGCAAGCAATAACTTTAAAACCGATTCTCAAATAGAATTAGACAATCAAGCTATTTAATCAAAAACCAGGATGGTGTTACAAATCGTCAAGCATTAACACCTAGTCTTTTTTACGTATTATTTGTATGCCGCTTTTGTGCATTATCATACCCTTGCTGCCACCACTTTGTCATGAGCCGCTTGCTGAATATTAAAGAATTCTCGGTTAAGCTGGATGGTGTGTAGTATAAATTGAGTTTTACTCCTCTGTTTTTTGCCGCCAATTTGCCAATCAAGATATCATTACGCTCTACTTGATTTAGTAAATGTCCAAACAAATTAATCATAAGAGAAAACGGGTTTTTACCCAATACTTTTTGGTGTTCAATATTTTCTGCTTCCAAAATTATAGCATCCACTTCTGTGGCTCCTCTATTTATAGCTTCCCGAATAGGCACTACACAACCTAAACCACCGTCTGCGTATTCAAAACCGTTAACTTTTGCTATAGACATAAATGGAATATAGTTACAGGAAATCCAAATCCAATTGCAGAACTCGTCATAGCTGCAATCTTTGATGGATTTGTATTCCACCGAGTTTTTTGATAGATTAGACACCGTAACAACCACTTCTTTATTTATGGTACGTATTTTATGATATTCCTGTTCTGTAAATTTCTTTTTTATATGACGCCTTAAAGCTTTGCTTTCTCCAAAAGTCCGTTTTCTACGAATAAATTGCCAAATGGAATTAACAAAATCAATAGATACATATTCACGATCTCCTTTTTTGCGTTGCACAAAGGGACTCACGCTAAAAATATCATGTTGTTGCACATTCGTGTACATATCATAAAGTTTCGGAATATCACCAACGGCTAAATGCGGAATTAATAAACTACCTGTAGATGTCCCTAAAAACATATCATACGTTTTACCCTTTTCCTCCATTAAATATTGTGCTACGCCTCCTGCATAAGCACCTTTACTTCCGCCTCCTGATATCACTAATGCTTTCATTATTCTGTTATGGTTTCGGTTTCTGTTTCTATTTCTAACTGGCTTGTTTCTTGATTTTTATATTTGGCAAAATCGAAACCACTTTGCCACCACTTGGTCATTTTTTCCTTATCAAAAACTAACGAATTAGTTGTTAAAACCGTTGGTGTGTAATAAAAATTAATAATAGCATTTTGATTATTAGCCACAAATTTGCCAATTCTGATATTCTGACTTTCTATTCTATCCAACATAAACGCAAACATATTGGTTAATAACGAAAAAGCGTTTAATGATGGCATTCTGTTAAATTGCGTCACTTCAGTTTGCAAAATAATGGCATCTACCGTTGTTGCACCGCGCTTTATAGCTTCCTCAATAGGCACCATAGAACCCAATCCACCATCTGCATATTCGCAACCATCCTTCTTAACTAGCGTCATAAAAGGCGCGTAATTACAGGAAATCCAAATCCATTCACAATACTCCTCGTAGCTAAAATCGTTAATAGATTTATATTCTACTTGATTTAAGGATAAATTTGAAACTGTAACCACAATATCCGTTTTAGAAGCTTTTAAAACATCAAATTCACTCTCTGAAAGCGTATTCTGAATGAGCTTCTTTAAATTATGACTTTCGCCAAATGTTTTACTACCACGCAATAAATTCCGAAGTACATTAAAGTGATTAATACCAATGGTTTCTACACCTTTTCTCTTTTTAATAGTAAAAGGACGACGATTAAAAATAGCATGCTGATTGACATTGGTATAAACACCTTTAATTTTATCAACATTCTTCAAACCCAAATGTGATACGAGCAAACTCCCTGTTGATGTACCGATCAGTAAATCATATTCATGTTTTTTTTCCTCAATTAAATATTGCGCTACACCACCTGCAAAAGCACCTTTACTTCCTCCTCCTGAAATGACTAAAGCACGCATATTTATTGATTTTTATTAGTTAAACGTTGAATAATAACTTCATATTTTTCGCTATTTGACAATTGATCTAGTAAATTTTTAGCAAACGATTTAAATTGCCAACTATGATGATTGGTTGCAACAATCAAATTAGCAATTGCTGTTTCTGTAAACACATTTAAAGCATTTAAATACGAAAACGCGCCTTGCCGCACATCAAAACTATAATCTGCGGACGTATAAGACACCAATTCATCAGAATACAGTTGCTTGTTTGCTGCTTCGTATTCTGGTGTAGAAAGCGCTAAAACTAACCACAACAATCGTACGTTTTTATCTGGCAACCCACTAATTGCTTTAGTCTGATTTAGATAATCAACCTGTTTTTCGGGAAAATTAACCCATAAATTATATAATGCAGATTCAATGGTAATGTAAGACTTATCAGTTAATAGGGACTCATAATCTGACTTTAATGCCAGAGGAATTTTTGTGAGATTTTTTGCAATAGCCTGACGTACTTTTAAACCATCATCAAAAACATCAGCTGTTATCCGTTCTGGAACTTGGGCTATAATTTTAGCTTTAGCCTCATCTGAAATTGGTGCCGACAAATAATAATCGCATTTCGCATTTTTAGCTTCACAATCTGCCATTAGATATTCTTGAATGTACTGCGATTTCTCTAAACTTACCAAAGCTTCATTATAGGGAAATGTTTGAGAATCTAACCAAGTTGCAACAAAATTATCAAGTTTTAAACCACTTGCTTTTTCAGCTTCAGTAATAAAATTAGATGTTTCTACATTTCTAAACTGATAGATTTCTAAATAACTTTTAACAGTGGTTTTAAAAGCGTCATCGCCAATTTTTTCTCGTAAAGCGTGTAAAACCCATGCACCTTTTTTATAAAAGGTAGTACTACTCGATTTCGGGTTTAATAAAGACGTTCCTTCTTTTCTGCTATCTTGCTCTAGTAATTCTTGCGCATATTCATACAAACGCATGTAGTAATAATTTTTACCAAAAACGTCCCTTTCAGCTAAAAGCGCATAATACGTAGCAAACCCTTCTTGTAGCCAATGGTGTGTTCCAGACGTTTCTGTAACTAAATTTCCAAACCATTGATGTGCTAACTCATGTGCATTGACATTTACATAATTCCGATCATTAAAACCAATAGAATCAACCACAAATGTATCTGCAAAAATAGTAGTTCCCGTGTTTTCCATTCCGGAATACAGAAAATCATGAACAGGAATTTGCTTGTAATTTTGCCATGGATACGGAAAACCAATTTCGGTTTCTAGAAAATTAAACATTTGAGTCGTATACCTATATGTTGGTTCTACTTTTATAGAATCTTTCGGGTAATAATACATGTGTAACGGAGTTCCACTTGCAGAAACGTCTTCAATTTTATTATATTTACCAACCGCTAAAGCCACTAGATAGCTTACCATGGGTTGTTTCATATTATAATTCCAAATGGTTTTATCACCTAAAACCTGTGTGTCAATTAATTTTCCATTGGAAATAACCTGATAGTTTGAATCAAATTCAATAGTTAAATCAAATTCAATCTTATCATTCATATCATCAATACTCGGCAACCAATTACTGGTGTATTTCCCTTGTCCTTGTGTCCAGATCTGATTTGGCGCTTCATTATCCCAACCCACAAAATACAGCGCTTTTTTAGGTGTGGCAGTGTATTGAAACGTTATTTGATTTTCTTGTGAAGCTTTAAATGAATGGAAAAGAATCAATTTTTTACCATCATTTTTGTGTAAAATTTCTTCGCCATTCATCAAAACGTTAGAAAACATCATATTCTGTGAGTCCAAAAAAATGGAATCCGTAGGTTTTAAAATTTCAAAAACAACCTGAATATCTCCAGAAATACGTTTTGTTGAAATATCAGGCTCAACATAGGCTTGAATTTTCTTAAAATCCACATAATCTGCCTGTTGCGAAACTGCAATATGGCAAAAAAACAATCCAATGGAGACTAAAATATATTTCATAGTGTGATGTAAACAAATACTGCTCCAAAATACAAAAAATTGCATTTTATGAATTGATTGAAATGACTTAAATTCGCTTTTATGAATACCCATTTACAAACTCCCATTGATTACCTAAAAGGCGTTGGTCCTAATCGAGCCGATTTACTTCGGAAGGAACTCGGTATTCATACCTATCAAGATTTGATAAATTTATTCCCGAATCGCTATTTAGATAGAACCAAGTATTTTAAAATAAACGAGCTACAGCAAAACAATGCAGAAGTTCAAGTAATTGGAAAACTAGTAAAGTTTGAAGAAATTGCCCAAAAACGTGGCAAACGATTAGTCGCTACATTTCAAGATGACACTGGAACTATGGAGTTGGTTTGGTTTCGTGGACAAAAATGGATTCGCGATAGCTTAAAACTTCAAACACCTTATGTCATTTTTGGGAAAACTAATTTTTATAGTGGTAAATTTAGCATGCCTCATCCAGAAATGGAACTTTTAGCCGAACATGAATCTAGCCTGCGTTCTGCTATGCAACCCATTTATCCATCCACCGAAAAATTGAATAATAAGGGAATTACAAATCGTGTGGTGAACAAAATTATGCAACAATTGTTTGTTGAAACCAAAGGCAGATTTGTTGAAACCTTATCACCAGAACTTTTAGAAAGTCAGAAATTAATCTCTAAAAGTGAGGCTCTTTTTAATATTCATTTTCCAAAAAATCAAGACCTTTTAGCACGTGCTCAATACCGATTAAAATTTGAAGAATTATTCTATATTCAACTGCAATTAATTTTAAAAAATCTCATTCACAAATCGAAAATAAAAGGACTACCTTTTGAAAAAGTTGGAAGCTATTTTAATTCGTTTTATAATACACATTTACCCTTTGAATTAACCAATGCTCAAAAGCGCGTTTTAAAAGAAATAAGACAAGATTTAGGGAGCCATGCGCAAATGAATCGGCTTTTACAAGGCGATGTTGGTTCAGGAAAGACCATTGTTGCCTTCATGTCAATGCTCATGGCACTTGACAATGGTTTTCAAGCCTGCTTAATGGCGCCTACTGAAATTTTGTCAGTACAGCACTACAATGGACTACTTGAATGGTGTAACAAATTAAATATCAGTATAAAACTGCTTACTGGATCAAGCAAAACTTCAAGTAGACGTGAAATTCACAAATCTCTTGAAAATGGCGAATTACAAATCCTAATCGGTACACATGCCCTTCTTGAAGATAAGGTAAAATTTCAAAATTTAGGACTCGCAATTATCGATGAGCAACACCGTTTTGGTGTAGAACAACGCAGCAAATTATGGCATAAAGGACCACGTAAAATTGATAATGAAAATTCAACAAAACCAGCCATCATTCCACCACACATTTTGGTCATGACAGCTACACCAATTCCGCGTACTTTGGCTATGTCTATTTATGGAGATTTAGACATTTCTGTTATTGATGAATTGCCACCCGGAAGACAAGCCATAAAAACAGTTCACAGGTATGATAAAAACAGATTGGACGTCTTCCGATTTATTCGTGACGAAATAGAAATAGGTCGTCAAGTCTATATTGTTTATCCGCTTATTCAAGAAAGCGAAAAAATGGATTATAAAGATTTAATGGATGGTTATGAAAGTATTTCGCGCGATTTTCCCCAGCCCAAATATCAAATCTCCATTGTTCATGGCCAAATGAAAGCAGCTGATAAAGATTTTGAAATGCAACGCTTTATTAAAGGCGAAACACAAATTATGGTAGCAACAACCGTTATTGAGGTTGGCGTTAACGTACCAAATGCCTCTGTAATGATTATTGAAAGCGCAGAGCGTTTTGGGCTCTCGCAACTACACCAATTACGTGGTCGTGTTGGTCGCGGAGCGGAACAAAGTTACTGCATCCTCATGACGAGCCATAAATTAAGTAGCGACAGTAAAACCCGTTTAGAAACCATGACCAGAACTAACGATGGTTTTGATATCGCAGAAGTAGACTTAAAACTTCGTGGCCCTGGAGATATTATGGGAAAACAACAAAGCGGTGTTCTTAATTTAAGAATAGCAGATATTATCAAAGATGGTGATATTCTTAAAACAGCTCGCTATTATGCTAAACAAGTTTTAAATTCAGACCCAAACTTATCCAAACCCAACAATAAAGCCATTTTATTTACCTATCAGCAAATGAGCAAGTACAAGAACATCTGGAATTACATTTCTTAATTCCTATCTAAAACGTTGAGAAAGCGTATTTTTCACACCAATACAAACAAACATTTAAAAGAAAAAAATGCCACTAAACATTGTACTTATAGAACCCGAAATCCCTAATAACACTGGAAACATTGGGAGATTAGCTTTAGCATCTGGATCAAATCTTCATTTAGTAAAACCATTTGGTTTTGAAATTAGTGATACACGTTTAAAACGCGCTGGTTTAGATTATTGGCAACATTTAAATCTTCACTACTACGATAATATCGAAGAATTCTTTAGCAAAAACAAAAACGCCAAGATGGTATTTTTATCTAGTCATGGCAAAAAAAATCATTGGGATATTTCTTTCCAGGATCATTTGTTTTTAGTTTTTGGCAAGGAATCGGTTGGTTTGCCAAAATTACTTTTAGAAAAACATAAAGACAGCCTCTTTAAAATACCCATTTCAGGTAATCATGTAAGAAGTCTAAATTTAGCTAACGCAGTAAGCATAGTAGTTTACGAAGGTGTTAGGCAGATTTCAAAATGATTGTAATTTATTGTTTTTAAGACATCATATTTCTACATGCTTTGTTTGAATGCTAGTGCCAATATTTTATCTTTGCAAACTTAATTAATGCATGATTCATGAAGATTTCTTATAACTGGCTTAAACAATTCATTAAAACGGATTGGAATCCAGAACAAACTAGTGAGCTTTTAACCGATTTAGGACTAGAAGTTGAAGGTCTTACCGCCTATCAATCTGTAAAAGGCGGACTGGAAGGCATTGTTGTTGGCGAAGTGTTAACGTGCGAACAACATCCAAATGCTGATAGACTAAAAGTGACGACGGTTTCTATTGGTACAGATACACCTTTACAAATTGTTTGTGGCGCACCAAACGTAGCCGCAGGACAAAAAGTACCAGTAGCAACTATTGGTACAACTCTATATACTGAAGAAGGCGAAGCATGGACAATTAAAAAAGGGAAAATTCGCGGTGAAGAAAGCCACGGAATGATTTGCGCCGAAGATGAACTTGGTTTAGGAAAAGGTCATGACGGAATCATGGTTCTAGATGCTAAACTAAAGGTTGGAACTTTAGCTTCCGAGATATTTAATATAGAAAATGACATAGTATTCGAAATTGGCCTAACGCCAAATCGTGCAGACGCTATGAGTCACTATGGTGTAGCTCGCGATTTACGTGCTGGTTTCATCCAAAAAGAAATTAATACCGAATTAATTACACCTTCGGTTAGTGCATTTCATGTGGATAATCGTTCATTACGTATTGATGTGGATGTTGAAAACAAAAATTTAGCACCACGCTATTGCGGTTTAACTATCTCAAACATCAAGGTAGCAGATTCTCCAGCATGGTTACAAAACAGACTAAAAGCAATTGGTTTATCACCTATAAACAACGTTGTAGATGCCACAAATTATGTGCTTCATGAATTAGGGCAACCGCTACATGCTTTTGATGCTAACAAAATAACAGGCAACAAAATAGCTGTAAAAACACTACCTACTGGCACTAAATTCACAACTCTAGATGGTGTAGAACGTGAACTTCACGAAGAAGATTTAATGATCTGTAATGCCGAAAAACCTATGTGTATTGCTGGTGTTTTTGGCGGAATGGATTCGGGTGTTACAGAAAGTACGACCAGTATATTTTTAGAAAGTGCTTACTTCAATCCAGTAAGTATAAGAAAAACAGCTAAACGCCATGCTTTAAACACAGATGCGTCTTTCCGTTTTGAACGTGGTATAGATCCAAATATTACGGAATATGCTTTAAAA
>DIAL01000108.1:15930-16642 GCA_002414705.1 Flavobacteriaceae bacterium UBA5079 | reverse complement strand
TTACTGATGGCGTTGTAACTAGTGATTTAATTGATTTTTACCCAAATAAAATTGAAGATTTTCAAGTACGTTTAAGTTTTGACAATGCTAAAAACCTAATTGGAGAAGAAATTCCTAAAGATATCATTAAACGCATTTTAATGTCTTTAGATATTAGAATTAATAATGTAACCGAAACCGGATTAGGCTTAACCGTTCCCGCATACAGAAATGATGTACAACGTGAAGCGGATATTATAGAAGAAGTTCTTCGAGTTTATGGCTATAATAACATTAAAACAACTGAAAAATTAAATGCTTCCATTTCAAATACATCAAAATTTGAAGATTACAAGTTGCAGAATATTATTGGGAACCAATTAGTGGCTCAAGGCTTTTTTGAAACCCTAACCAATTCCTTAACTACTCCAGACTACATTAAACTAAACACAGATTTAAATCCTGATCATAATGTAGAAATGCTAAACCCGTTAAGCACGGATTTAAGCGTTTTAAGACAGTCTATGTTATTTTCCGGACTAGAAACCATTCGTCATAACGTAAATCGTCGTCGCGAAGATTTAAAGTTGTTTGAGTTTGGAAAAACATATCACAGTTACCAAGATACACGGAAAGAATTTAAACACCTTTCCCTTTTAATTACAGGAGATCGTCATGACAATCGTTGGAACACAGACAACAAACCTAGCGATTTTTATTACATGAAAGGAAT
>DIAL01000108.1:12576-15869 GCA_002414705.1 Flavobacteriaceae bacterium UBA5079 | reverse complement strand
TTTATTACATGAAAGGAACCATTGAAAGCATTTTAGCACGTTTAGGTATTACCAAACTAAAAGCATCTCCAATACAATCGGATGTTTTTAGCGAAGGTTTAGTCTTATCATTTGGTAAAACTAAATTAGTTGAATTTGGGGTTGTTAAGAAATCTGTTTTAAAACATTTTGGAATTTCACAAACCGTTTTATTTGCGGATTTTAATTGGGATGATATTATTGAAACCGCTAAATACAATCGGATTTCATTTACTAGTATTTCTAAATACCCAGAAGTTCGTCGTGATTTTGCTTTATTAATTGACAAGTCAGTAACATTTGAAAGCATTTACACGCTTGCTAAACAAACTGAAAAACAACTACTTAAATCTGTAAATTTATTTGATGTTTATGAAGGAAAGAATTTGCCAGCTGGCAAGAAGAGTTATGCTGTGAGTTTCACTATTCAAGACGAAAGCAAAACGCTTACCGACAAACAAATAGATAAAATCATGAATAAGCTACAAGCTAATTTTGAAAAACAGCTTGGAGCAGAATTGCGCTAAAAACGCTAACAATAATACTATTTAGGCATAAAAAAGCCTCGAATTAAATTCGAGGCTTTTTTTTGGTTCAACACGTTAAATATAAATTATATTACTTTAACATTTACTGCATTAAGTCCTTTTCTTCCTTCTTCTAAATCGAATTCTACTGCATCACCTTCACGAATTTCATCGATTAATCCAGAAATGTGAACAAAATGTTCTTTGTTTGTGTCATCTTCTACGATAAATCCAAATCCTTTAGAATCGTTGAAGAATTTTACTGTTCCNNTTTCTTGTATTCGTTTATGCGCTTCATAATGATATTTTTACAGGGCGCGAAACTACGTCTAATTTCTTACAACACGCTGTATTTAACAAATAAAAAAAGCCCATCAGTATTGATGGGCTTTTCATTAAACATGGAAGTATATATTATATAACTTGTACGTTTACTGCGTTTAAACCTTTGTTACCTTCTTTAAGGTCAAAAGATACTTCATCGCCTTCGCGAATTTCATCAATTAAACCTGAAATGTGTACAAAATGATCCTTTTCAACACCTTCTTCAGTGATAAAACCAAAACCTTTTGTGTCGTTGAAAAATTTTACTGTTCCTTTACTCATTGTAATAGTTTAAAAATTTTAATAATAAAACAAATATAATTATATATAATGATGTTCTGAACTTTTTGAAGCATTTTTTTATATTCCAAAACACTCAATTGAAGAAAATAGCTACTTTTTCAAAGTTAATTATAGGCATTAGTAAAGTAATTTTGTATATTTAAGAGTATTAATTAAGACCTTGATATTATGGATTCTGACTATAAAAAAATTTACACAGGTAGTTTTATTATTGCCCAATTAATTGTTGATAAATTAGATGCCATTGGGATTTCGGCAATCGTTAAAGACGAAAGCGAATCTGGTAGACTAGCTGGCTTTGGCGCTTCTATTTCTGGCTCGCAAGATATTTATGTGAATACCGAAGAGTTATCTGAAGCTATTCCAATTGTAGAAAGTGTAACATCTGAACTTGAAGCAGATTAGATGTGTTTATATTTATAAAAAAATCAAAAAAAAATCTCTAGCTAAATACTAGAGATTTTTTTTTAAAATACTGATATTTTAAGCTGTAACCGCATACATTTTTTGACGCATTTCCTTAATTTTTGGATCTTGCATATAATCATCAAATGTAGAATATCTATCAATAACACCATTAGGTGTTAATTCCACCACACGATTGGCTACGGTTTGAGCAAATTCATGATCATGAGTTGAAAACAACACGGTTTCTTTAAAGTTTTTAAGTGAATTATTAAATGCTGTAATACTCTCTAAATCCAGGTGGTTTGTTGGCTCGTCTAATTGCAAAACATTAGCTCGCATCATCATCATACGACTTAACATACAACGTACTTTTTCACCTCCAGATAATACATTGGATTTTTTCAATGCCTCTTCACCACTAAAAATCATTTTACCAAGGAAACCACGAATATGAACTTCCTCGCGCTCCTCCTCTGTTTTAGCCCATTGACGAAGCCAATCAACTAAAGATAAATTGTTTTCAAAAAACTCACTATTATCAAGTGGCAAATATGATTGTGTTGTTGTTATTCCCCAATCAAATTTTCCAGCATCTGCTTGTTCCTTTCCATTTAAAATTTGATAAAATGCCGTTGTAGCTCTGGAATCTTTTGAGTACAATACGACTTTATCACCTTTATTTAAATTCAAATCTATATTACTAAACAGAACATCACCATCAATAGATGCTGAAAGTCCTTGAACATTCAAAATTTGATCACCAGCTTCACGCTCACGCTCAAAAATAATGGCAGGATAACGACGACTCGTTCTTCTAATTTCAGATATATCTAGTTTATCAATCATTTTCTTTCTACTGGTAGCCTGTTTACTTTTAGCTACGTTAGCAGAAAAACGACGAATAAACTCTTCTAATTCTTTCTTTTTCTCTTCGGCTTTTTTGTTTTGTTGCGCATGTTGTCTAGCTGCTAATTGAGACGACTCATACCAAAACGTATAATTTCCAGAAAAGTGATTAATTTTACCAAAATCAATATCAGAAATGTGGGTACAAACAGCATCTAAAAAGTGTCTATCGTGAGATACAACAATAACACAATTTTCATAATTTGCTAAAAAGTTTTCTAACCAAGAAATGGTTTCGTAATCCAAATCATTGGTAGGCTCATCCATAATAAGTACATCTGGATTTCCAAATAATGCCTGCGCTAATAACACACGTACTTTTTGTTTTCCATCCAAATCCTTCATTAAGGTGTAATGATTTTCTTCTGAAATCCCTAGATTAGATAGCATAGCAGCAGCATCACTATCTGCATTCCAACCGTTCATTTCTTCAAACAAGACTTGGAGTTCACCTATTTTTTCTGCATTCTCATCTGTATAGTCTGCATAAAGCGCATCAATTTCAGTTTTTAATTTAGATAATGGTTTATTACCTTTTATTACGGTTTCTAAAACCGTGTCTTCATCGTGTAAGTTGTGATCCTGTTCTAAAACAGACATACGTTTCCCAGGCTCTAAATGCACATGTCCTGAAGTAGGATCTTGCTTTCCAGAAATAATTTTTAAAAACGTAGACTTTCCGGCTCCATTGGCACCAATAATTCCGTAGCAATTACCATTATTGAATGTGGTACTTACTTCGTCAAAAAGAACGCGCTTGCCAAATTGAACAGATAAATTTGAAACTGATAACATGTATTGTTTTTT
>DIAL01000108.1:409-12459 GCA_002414705.1 Flavobacteriaceae bacterium UBA5079 | reverse complement strand
GATAACATGTATTGTTTTTTATTTTTTGCAAAAGTAAAAAAAAGCATTCATTGGGCGAAACAAATCCAACTATATTAATATTTAACAACGTATTAACAACATGTAACACGTACAACTTTTACATTTGTGATAACAAGTCCACAATCTATTCGATTACACAACTATGAGGGAATTAAAACTTTTTTGTGCTTTAATTGTATCTACTTTTGTTTTAGTGTCATGTAAAAATGATTCTAAAGTTGAAGATAAAGCAGCTTATTTTGGTGGCGAAGTTGTTAACCCTAAAAACAATTTTGTAATCCTTTCCAAGTCTGAAACCGTATTGGACACCATTCGTTTGGATGAAAATAATCGGTTTTTATACAAAGTTAAGAATGTAGAAAAAGGACTTTACACCTTTCGTTTATGGGCTTCTGAAGGTTTAGAATATCAAATGGTACTTTTAGAGCCTAATGATAGTTTACTTTTTCGTTTAAACACGTTGGAATTTGACGAATCTTTAGTTTATACAGGAAATGGTGCTAAAAAAAACAATTACTTAATAAATCTTTTTCTGGATGGTGAAGCTGAAGACAAAACCATATTAGGTTTCAGTCAGTTTCCTCCAGTAGAATTTGAGCGTCGTTTGGATTCTATTAGAAATCATAAATTAAATAGGTTAAAGCAGTTTAATGCTAAATATCCATCATCTGAAACTTTTATGGAATTGGTAAAAGGAAATATTAATTATGATTATTATTTAAGCAAAGAAGTCTATCCGTTTGTCAATTATAGTAATTCGGAACGCAAAAACTTTAATGCGCTTCCAGATGACTTTTATGATTACAGAAAGGATATTAATTATAATTACTGTGAGTTAATGGACTATTTCCCCTACTACTCATTTTTAAAACATCATTTTGAAAACATTGCTTTATCAGAACATTTTAAAAACTCCGACGACAGCTTATTCAACGTTAAATCACTGAATTACAACCTTATTAAACTAAATTTAATTGATAGTTTAATGGTAAACGATTCTATTCGAAATTCATTACTGGTACAAACTGCCGTAGAATTTATAAGTAATAGTAAAAATACAGATGATTATGATGCTGTTTTACAATCTTATAGCTCCAAAAACACGAATAAAAGCAACAATCTGTATGTAACCAACATGGTTAACTCTTTAAAAGGCTTGAAAGCTGGAGAACGGCTACCTGAAATTACCATTAGGAATTATAATGGAAACGAGTTTTCTTTAGAGAAAATTATAAAAAAACCAACAGTTTTGTTCTTTTGGTCGTCCGCTTACCGCTCACATAATGATAGCCATAGGAAAGCTATGGAATTAAAAGTGAAATATCCCGAAGTTGATTTTATAGCTATTAATGCTGGAGCCAGTAATCAAGTTAATTGGAAAAAACTGCTTTCACAATATAACTATTCTAAAAATGATGAATTTATCTTTAAAGAGCCTGAAATAGCTAAACATAAATTAGCCATTTCGCCTATAAATAAGGTCATGATTATTGATAAGAATGGTAAAATTATTAATGCACATACCAATATGTTTTCAGTTAAATTTGAAGAAGAATTACTAGGATTGCTAAATCAATAAACAAACTATAAAATACTTCACAAAAAAGCCTTAACAATCAAGTTAAGGCTTTTTTATTTTACAATAATCATCTTATTTTTTTGTCTTAATTTCCCTTTTTGAAATCTTCTAAAAATTTAGCTAAACCAATATCTGTTAATGGATGTTTTAGTAAACCTTCAATAGCGCTTAAAGGACCTGTCATAACGTCGGCTCCTAATTTCGCACAATCAATTACATGCATGGTATGACGAACGGATGCGGCTAAAATTTCAGTTTCAAAAGCATAGTTGTCATAAATATGGCGAATTTCAGAAATCAGGTTTAAACCATCAGTAGAAATATCATCTAAACGGCCAATAAAAGGTGAAACATACGTTGCTCCAGCTTTAGCAGCTAATAACGCTTGACCCGCTGAAAACACTAAAGTCACATTCGTTTTAATCCCTTTATCAGAAAAATACTTACAGGCTTTAATTCCGTCTTTTATCATCGGTAACTTAACCACAATTTGCTCATGTAATTCGGCTAATGCTTCTCCTTCACGAACCATACCTTCAAAATCTGTTGCAATAACTTCAGCACTTACATCACCATCAACGATGTTACAAATATCCACGTAATGCTTCATGATATTATCATGTCCAGTAATACCTTCTTTAGCCATTAATGACGGATTGGTAGTAACACCATCCAAAACGCCTAAATCTTGGGCTTCGCGAATTTGATCTAAATTAGCTGTGTCAATAAAAAATTTCATAAGCAATAGTTTGTCTATTCTGCTCTAGCAGACATATTAATATAATGTTGTGTGTATTCCCATTATTTGGGATTGCAAAATTACAAATTATAATGATTCATAAGGAGTTTTTCATAAACTTTATCAGGCAAAATTCGCTTTAAAACAATCGAAAATTTCTGCATAAACTCCCCTACTTTATAATGCACTTTAGGATTTGATGTATTTATAATTTTATGAATCGCTTTAGCCATTTCTAACGGATTTTTTCCAGCATCCACATGAGAATCCATTAACTTTAAAGTATTCCCATAGGGACCTCTATAAGGAGACCCATCCAAAACTGGTGCATGGTAACGTCCAGATGCTATATTGGTAGCGAAATCTCCTGGTGCAACATTCGTTATATGAATATTAAACGCTTTCACCTCCATACGGAAGGCTTCAGTCACCAATTCCAAAGCACCTTTACTTGCTGAATAAATACCACGATATGGCAATCCCATATAGCCAGCAATAGATGTTACGTTAATAATTAAACCCGACTGTTGCTTCCGCATTTGTGGCAAAACAGCTTTTATAACATTTATTGGTCCAAAAAAATTAGTTTCGAAATTATTTTTAATCTCTTCTTCAGGAATTTCTTCAATAGGACCTGTTATACCAACGCCTGCATTGTTTATAACCACATCTAACCTTCCTGCTTTTTCAATAACACTAGTTACGGCCTCTATAATCGTTCCCGGTTTTGTAACATCCAATCCTACAATTGGAAAATTACTTGACGTGTGCTTTTCTGGTGATCGACTCGTGCCAAAAACAGTATATCCATTTAGTGTTAAATAATCGCCAACCGATTTTCCAATTCCCGATGAACCTCCTGTAATTAAAACAACTTTAGACATACGTTTATAGAATAAAATTTATAAAACGCAAAATTAAGAATGTATTATGTAAAAAGTATACAAAAAGAAAAAGATTTGTAAACTAACAGTCTACAAATCTTATTTATAAAAAAATCCTTTCGTTTTGTTGAAAGGAAAAGTAAAGGCATAAAAAAAGGCAAGCTACCTACATCACACCGCTACGACCATCTACCTTTGCTGCGTTCCCGCCCTGGAGGATTCAACAGGAGCTGGTTGTGTAGGACTTGCCCGCGGCAAATATACAATCTTTTAAATTTTTCACAATGATTTTTTAAACTGAATTTTAATAAATATCTTGCTGCAAATAATTAATAACTCATGACACTCTATAAGTCTCTTACTTTCATAATTTTATGCCTTGCAATCGTATCGTGTGGTTCTAATATTAATGAAGCAAAAAAGGATATTTCTTTAAAAACCAATGTATCTAACGATGCTTTTACCCTTGGTGATAACCTAAAGCTTTCTATTTCCAATCCTAAAAATCATGAAATAGGTTCTGTAAACTTTACCCTGGATGGTAAAAGCATTAATACTTCGGAAACGCTTAATAACATGAAATTAGGTATTCATGAATTAGTAGCATCTTTTAGTTTGAATGGTGAAAACACGAGCATATCTAAAAACATCACCATTTTAAATAATCAATCACCCAAAATTTACACGTACACGATTATCAACGAATATCCACACGACCAAACGTCCTATACTCAAGGTTTGGAATTTCATAATAGCGAATTATACGAAGGAACTGGACAATATGGAGGCTCCAAGCTTCGAAAAGTAGATTATAAAACTGGGGAAGTTTTAAAAAGCATCGATTTATCAAACGAATATTTTGGTGAGGGTATTACCATACTTAATGATAAAATTTATCAATTAACTTGGAAAAAAGGAACTGGATTCGTTTATGATGTGAATACTTTTGAGAAAACGGGCAATTTTAAATATGGAAAAAGTTTAGAAGGTTGGGGAATTTGCAACGACGGCTCCAAATTATATAAAAGTGATGGTACTGAAAAAATCTGGACGCTAAATCCTGAAACACTAACCGAAGATGGCTACATTCAAGCTTACCATAGTAAAGGGAAAGTGGTAGAATTAAATGAGTTAGAATGGGTTAACGGTAAAATATATGCGAATCGTTGGAACAAAAATGGTGTAGCTATTATAAACCCTGAAAATGGGGCTGTAGAAGGTGTAATTGATTTTACACCACTCCATAACATGGTAACCAAACACCCTAAATTAGATGTATTAAACGGAATAGCTTACAATCCTGACACCAAAACTATTTTTGTAACTGGTAAATATTGGGATAAACTTTTTGAGGTTGAAATAACTGAAAAGTAGGTTTCATAATCTCAATTAAAACCTTTACTTATTCCTTCATTGCCAGTCACTTTTTTTATTTTATGCAAATATTTGAAACTAAAATTAAAGTCATACCAGAAGATATAGATAATCTAAATCACGTAAATAATGTCCGTTATGTGCAATGGGTTGAAGATGTTGCCAAGATGCATTGGTTTACAAATGCGCCTAAATCCATAACTGATAATTATTTATGGATTATGTTATCCCACAATATTAGCTATAAAAAACCAGCATTTTTACACGATGAAATTACGTTAAAAACCTACGTTCCAGATGCTGAAGGCGTGACCTGTACACGAGTTGTAGAAATTTTAAATGGTGAAACCTTATTAGCAAAATCTGAAACCAATTGGTGTTTTATGGATAGCAACCGTATGAGACCAACGAGAATAACCGAAGACATAAAAAATATATTTCTCTAATTTTTATAACTTTCATACGAAATCATCAATTCAAAAGTTATATTTTTGAACAGACGGATATCATCGTTATAAAACGAGCATGCTTAAAGCGTTATCATCTACAAGAATGATTAATAGCAAACAGTTTGTGACAATTAAACAATAAAATAAGCACATGAAACGTATTATTTACTTTCTTTTTTGCATTGGCTTTTTAATGCTTTGGAGTTCTTGTCGTAAGGATTTAGAATTTTCTAGAAGTTCTGGAAATCTAGAATTTTCAAAAGACACTATTTATTTGGATACCGTTTTTACAAATATTGGCTCCAGTACATATAATTTAAAGGTCTATAACCGTAGTAATGATGATATCAGTATTCCAAGCATTACTTTGGCTTCTGGAGTAAATTCTGAATACCGCCTTAATGTAGATGGCATGTCTGGAAATTCATTTGAGAATGTGGAAATTCTGGCCAAAGACAGCATGTTTGTCTTTATTGAAACCACCATAGACATTAACAACTTACCAAATACAGGTGAGTTTTTATATACCGATAAAATTATATTCGATTCTGGTACCAATATGCAGGATGTGGACTTGGTAACCTTGGTAAAAGATGCCGTATTTATTTATCCAAACCGCGATAATAGCACGGGAATTATTGAAACGCTTACCCTTAATATTGGTGGCGAACAGCTAGAAACAAATATTCAAGGACGTTATTTAATGCCTGACGAGTATACATTTACCAACCAAAGACCTTATGTAATTTATGGTTATGCAGCCGTACCAAATGGCGAAACCTTAACTATAAATGCTGGAGCACGTGTTCATTTTCATGCTAATTCCGGATTGCTCGTTGCTGATGGAGCCTCGCTAAATGTGAATGGTGCTTTTAGTACCGATCAAGATCTTTTAGAAAATGAAGTTATTTTTGAAGGTGATCGTTTAGAACCAGCCTTTAGTGATGTTCCTGGACAATGGGGCTCCATATGGCTATTTCAAGGCAGTGTTAATAATACGATTAACTATGCAACGATTAAAAATGCAAGTGTTGGTCTTTTAACAGATAGTAATGCTGATGAAGCAAATGCGAAATTAACCATTACCAATTCGCAAATTTATAACAGTAGTAATTTTGGAGTTTTAGGAAGAAACACCTCTATTGTAGCCGAAAATGTCGTGATTAATAATTCAGGGCAATCGTCATTTGCAGGAACCGAAGGCGGTAAATACAATTTCACACATTGTACGATTGCGAATTATTGGAATAATAGTTTCAGACAATTCCCTGCCCTTCTCCTTAATAATTTTCGAGAAACGGAAGACTCCATTTTCTTATTCGATTTAACCGAAGCAAATTTTAACAACTGTATTATTTATGGAAATGATAATCCTGAATTCATTTTAGACGAACTTTCTGACGCCTCTACAATGAGTGATTTCAATTTTAAATTCACCAATTCATTAGTACGTTTTCAAGATCCAAACAACAATTTTTCAGGTGATAATTATGATTTTGATGATATGCTACATTATGAAAACATGCGTTTTAATGATAATCCAGATTTCAAAAACCCGAATAATAACGAGATGATCATTGGTGATAATTCTGGAGCAATAAATATTGGCGTGAATCCATTTTCAAATAATATACCTACAGATATTTTGAATGTAAATAGAACGGCAGAACCTGATGCAGGTGCTTATCAAAATACGGAGTTTTAATACGGAAATCAAACAAAACATGTATTCCTAAACATTCAAGTTTGAGGAGGAATTTATAATAGAAAACTAAACTAATATTAGATTATTCACTACATTCTGAATGACAAAAAATTTGATAAAAAAACCCTGCTTGAATTAACAAGCAGGGTTTTACATTTTATAAAAATATCAACTTACACAAACAACGGCAAATGGCTCATCATAGCATTTACTTTTTCGCTTATAGTTTCTAGTTTTGCTTCGTCTTCATAATTCATAATTACGTCATCAATTAAAGCTACAATTGCATCCATATCTTTCTCTTTAAGACCACGTGTAGTTATAGCTGGAGTTCCAACGCGGATTCCAGAGGTTACAAAAGGACTTTTATCATCAAAAGGCACCATGTTTTTATTTACAGTAATATCCGCTTTTACAAGGGCCTGCTCGGCATCTTTACCTGTAATATTTTTATTACGTAAATCAATTAACATCATGTGGTTATCGGTTCCTCCAGAAATAATATGGTAATCTCTGTCAACAAATGCTTTTGCCATAGCTGCTGCATTTTTCTTCACTTGCAACATGTAGTGCATAAATTCATCTGTTAGCGCTTCACCAAATGCAATAGCTTTAGCAGCTATAATATGTTCTAATGGACCACCTTGATTTCCTGGAAACACACCAGAATCTAATAAGGATGACATTTTACGTAAGCTGCCATTTTTTAAGGTTAAACCAAAAGGATTATTAAAATCTTGACCCATCATAATCATACCACCACGAGGACCTCGTAAGGTTTTGTGTGTTGTTGTAGTTACAATATGACAATGTGGTAGCGGATCGTTTAAAATACCTTTTGCAATTAAACCCGCTGGATGCGAAATATCTCCTAATAATAAAGCACCAACGCTATCTGCAATTTTTCGGAAACGTTTAAAATCCATATCACGAGAGTAAGCTGATGCACCACAAATAATCATTTTTGGTTTTTCGCGTTCAGCAACTTCTGCAACATGATCATAATCAATTAAACCAGTTTCTTTGTTTACACCGTAAAAAACAGGATTGTATAATTTTCCTGAAAAATTAACAGGCGACCCATGTGTTAAATGACCTCCATGAGATAAATCGAAACCCAATATAGTATCACCAGGCTTCAAACACGCAGCAAAAACAGCTGTATTTGCTTGACTTCCCGAGTGTGGCTGTACGTTTACATAAGCAGCACCAAATAATGTTTTGGCACGATCTATTGCTAGTTGTTCTACTTCATCTACCACTTCACAGCCTCCATAATAACGCTTACCAGGATAACCTTCAGCATATTTATTAGTTAAAACAGAACCAGCAGCTTCCATAACCTGGTCACTTACAAAGTTTTCTGATGCAATGAGTTCTATACCATGAAGCTGTCTTTGTTTTTCGGCTTCTATTAATTCAAAAATCTGTTCGTCGCGTTGCATAAATTTTAGTTATTGTTAAATAGAATTCAAAAATAAGAAATACATTAGTTTAATTCATCAAAAAACATATATTTACTTAACATATATAATTTTTTTAATAGGTTAAAGTATTCCTATATTTTACGCCTTAAATTAGTATAAAAACGAAAAGTTATGTAGGTTTGAGTAGAATTTTTACAAACAAAAAACCACAACTAGTTATGCCACTTACAGCTAACAATCCAGACAGAAAATCCTGGTTACACGTAGATAAAAACTCCGATTTCCCAATACAAAACATCCCTTTTGGTGTGTTTTTAACGCGTGATGACATTATTACTATCGGTACACGAATTGGAGATACAGCAATTGATTTAGGTGCCTTGCACCAATTAGGTTATTTTGAAGGGATTCCATTAACAGACGATATTTTTCTTCAAGACTCCTTAAACGATTTTATTGCAGACGGTAGAAAAACATGGCGAGCGGTTAGAAACCGAATAGCTAAAATATTTGATGCGGATAACAACGAATTAAAAGATAATAAAAAAAATAAAGAAACAGTTTTATTTCGTTTGGATGAAATTGAAATGCAGTTACCTGTTCAAATTGGCGATTATACCGATTTCTATTCAAGCATAGAACACGCAACAAATGTGGGAACCATGTTTCGCGATCCTGAAAATGCATTAATGCCAAACTGGCTGCATATTCCAGTAGGTTACCATGGTAGAAGTTCGTCTATTATTCCTTCAGGAATTCCTGTTCATAGACCACAAGGACAAACCTTACCTGCTGGTAGCGACACACCTGTTTTTGGCCCAAGTAAATTAGTGGATTTTGAATTAGAAATGGCTTTCATTACAACAGATGCCAACGATTTAGGAGAACCAATTCCTATTGATGAAGCTGAAGAATACATATTCGGACTTGTTTTATTTAATGATTGGTCTGCTCGTGATATTCAAAAATGGGAATATGTTCCATTAGGCCCATTTTTAGCTAAAAGTTTCGCGTCGTCCATTTCGCCTTGGATTGTGACTTTAGATGCATTAGAGCCCTTCCGTGTGGAAAGTCCGAAGCCATTAAAACCACAATTACCATACTTACAATATAAGGGTAAAAAGAGTTACGATATTAAATTAGAAGTTGCTATTAAGCCTAAATCGGCTAAAGAAACGGTTGTTAGTAAATCCAATTTCAAATATATGTATTGGAATATGTCGCAACAATTAGCACACCATACGGTTAACGGTTGTCCTGTAAACTCTGGTGATATGATGGGAAGCGGTACTATTTCGGGTCCAACTCCAGATTCATACGGCTCTATGTTAGAGTTGAGCTGGAGAGGAGAAAAACCTATTAAATTAAAAGATGGAAGTGAGCGTAAATTTATAAATGACAATGATACCGTAATTATGCGTGGTCACTGCGAAAAAGACGGTACACGTATTGGTTTTGGTGAAGTTTCAACCGAGCTGTTACCTGTTTATGTACCAAAAAGCAGTAAATAAACTCATTACATAAATAGAATTAGCTTAACTAGATATCTAAATTAAAAACCCAAATTTCAAAATGAACAGAATTCTTACTGTTGCTCTTTTGTTCTTTACCTTAATTTCTTTTGGTCAAAAAAATTTAGAGAAGAAAGTCAATTCCCTTATAGCAGGTGATAATTTTCAAACGTTAAGAATTGAAAAATTCTTTCTTCACACCAATAAATCGATATATTTTTCTGGGGAAAGTATTTGGTTTAAAGCTTATGTTGTTAACAATGATTCAAACGTACCTTCTTTAGAAACCACGAACTTATACATTAATGTTTACGACCCTGAATTTAACCTAATTTCTTCAGAATTATTTTCTGTTGAAAACGGAATGACCAATGGAAACATAGAATTATCCAATACGCTAAAATCTGGGATGTATTATTTACAATTGGATACACAATGGAATAGAAATTTTAAAGAGGGAACCATTTTTAATATTAGCGTAGAAAATTTAAGTAACACTGATAATTCTGAATTTGACACTAAAAATGGCGTACCTAGCATTAACGAAGCTGAACCTAATGTTAGTCCAGAGGAACCATTAATCACGTTTTTTCCTGAAAGTCAAACACTTCTTGACGGCATTCAAAACATGATTATTTTTTCAACAAAGAAAAATATAAAAGGTGTTATTATTAACGATAATACGGGAAAACCTATAGCAGCTATAAGAAGTAATGAACTAGGAATTGGCGCTTTTAAAGTGTTACAAAATTCCACTTTCACAGCTATATTAAATGTTGATAATAAGGAAATTGAAATAAAATTACCCAAAGCTGTAAAAAAAGGTTTTGTTATTCATAAAATCAGTGGAAACTACGATTCTGAAACAGTTAATTTTGAGTTGAACACAAACGAGGAAACGCTTAAAGAATTTGCAGGCACTCATACATTTGCTGTTTTGCACCGAAACGGTTCTATAAAATCTGTAGCACCTATAGAAATAAATAAAAGCACGAAGGAATATAAAATTAGTTTTTTTAAACAAGATATTTTTAATGGCATGAACACCATTACACTTTTCAATGAAGATAATCAACCTATTACAGAGCGTCATTTTTATTGGAAAACAGAAAACTTTGCTGATATTCAAGTAACAAAATCTACACAAGAAAACGACTCTTTAAGTTTAAACCTACTACTTACAAATAAATCGATACCTATCAATATTAGTATGTCGGTATTACCAAAAAACACCAAGGTTTTTAATGAAGATTATTCTATTTTATCATCCTTTTTAGTATCACCGTATTTGGATAAACATAATTCGATAGCTAATCTAGACACCATTGCTAATAGTGAATTAGATTTCTACATTCAGGCTCATATAACGTCCAACCCTTTTCCTTATAAAAATATTAATAAAGAAAATTTAACGTTTAAAAATGAAAATGGTATTACTTTAAAGGGCTCCCTTAACACCAAAGAAGAGGATTTAATTGGGTATAAAATCATGCTGACATCTAGAGAGAATAATCTGCTATTAGTACAACCATTAAATAACGACAAGACTTTTGAGTTTAATGCGTTATTATTGACACACCCTAGTAAATATCAGCTATCTATATTAAATAAAAAAGGAGAGATAAAAAAAGCAAACTTCTTTGTATATAATTCGTACACATCGTACAAAGCGAATCCAAAATTAAACATGTCTATTAGACAAAAGAAAGATATTGCTGAAACAGAAGTGAAACACTCTAATTTAGAAAATTTTGATTTAACCTTACCTGAATATGATAATCTTGAAGAATTAGATGAAATTGTTATTAAAGCAGATAGAGTTAAAGAAGACCAAGAAAAACAAAAAAAACTTCGTAATTCAGGTGTTCAGGGTGTCGCTTTTTCTAGAATATATGAACCTTCCAAATCACCTTATGCCAAAGGAGATATTTTACAATACTTTAGAACAATACCAGGAATAACTGTAAAGTACACTCCAGATAACACACCATATTTAAATAATGAACGTTTTATAAAAACGTTAAATAATTTAGGTGATGCACCCTTTAACATTTTATTAGACGGCACGCCTCTTGGAACTGACTTAAGCGTCATTAATTTTAGACAAGCATCAGAATTTGAATACATTCTTGTTAATTTTAGAGGAGCTGGCTTTGGCGCCTTGTACCCACAAGGTGTTATAAACATGGTAACTTTAAAAGGACCAAATGGCGAAAAACTAGCACCTACAAATCCAAATATTCAGATTAATGAAACACAGTTTGGATTTAATCTTGCTGAAGAAAGATATGAAAAACCCGTTTTTACTTTCCCTACTTATAGTGCTAAAGAAAACTTTAGAACTTTAGATTGGATTCCTAA
>DIAL01000108.1:0-283 GCA_002414705.1 Flavobacteriaceae bacterium UBA5079 | reverse complement strand
CTAATTACCAAGTAGAACCAAAAATATACAATACACTAAAAATTAATGTGGAAGACGCAAATGGAATAAAATTAATTATTAATGGATTAAGTGCATCTGGTGATTTAATTTATCAGGTTATAGATATGGATTAAATTAGGTTTCAAAAATACTGAACAAGAAATTATTTACCTTATATTTCAAAACAATTATTAATACAAAAAAGCCCACGAAAATTTATTTTGTGGGTTTTTTGTACAATTTATTAACTTCCTTCTTACTTCGGAAAATTACTCATATCCAT
>DIAL01000113.1:40389-41553 GCA_002414705.1 Flavobacteriaceae bacterium UBA5079 | reverse complement strand
GTATGCATGTTGGCCTTTAAAAATCGACAGATTAGTCAACTTTCGGGTGGACAACAGCAGCGTATTTTTTTAGCTAGAGCATTGGTACAAAATGCGTCTATCTATTTTATGGACGAACCTTTTCAGGGTGTCGATGCTACGACTGAAATTGCCATCATCAATATTTTAAAAGAATTACGTAAAGCTGGTAAAACAGTCATTGTTGTGCATCACGATTTACAAACTGTACCAGAATATTTTGATTGGGTCACCTTTTTAAATGTGAAAAAAATTGCCACAGGTCCAGTTAAAGATATTTTTAATGATGATAACCTGACGAAAACGTATGGCATTAATTATAAAGTCAGTATTCAGAAATAAACACTAACCTCTAAAACCTACCCACTATAAACTTTCTAGAATACATAGAACTCCTCATCAACGATTACACCTTGCGAACCATTACGCTAGGTACTGCTATTTTGGGTGCTGTAACTGGTATGTTGGGAAGTTTTGCGGTATTAAGAAAACAAAGTTTGTTGGGAGATGCTATTTCGCACGCTGCCTTACCAGGAATAGCTATCGCATTTTTAATTACAGGCGCCAAAGATAGTAACACCTTATTATTGGGTGCGTTAGTGAGTGGCTTAATAGGAACGTTTTGGATTCGAGGTATTGTTTCTAAAACACACTTGAAATCAGATACCGCTTTAGGATTGATTTTATCCCTATTCTTCGGATTTGGCATGTTATTATTAACGTTTATTCAAAAGCAACCCAATGCGAATCAAGCAGGTTTGGACAAATATTTATTCGGTCAAGCAGCTACACTCGTTGAAAGCGATGTGTGGCTGATGGCAATCGTGACTGGACTTTGCCTAATGGTTTTACTTCTATTTTGGAAAGAATTTAAAATCCTGTTATTCGATAAAGATTATGCACAAACCATTGGCTTTAATACCAAAACCATTGATATTCTCATCACTTCTTTTATTGTTTTGGCTATTGTTTTAGGCTTGCAAACCGTTGGTGTGGTTTTAATGAGTGCTATGCTTTTAGCTCCTGCTGCTGCTGCACGACAATGGACAAATAGTTTGAGCACCATGGTTTTTTTGGCTGCTATTTTCGGAGCTTTCTCGGGAGTTTTTGGAACGGCAATCAGCGCAACACAAAACAACTTATCTA
>DIAL01000113.1:17195-40238 GCA_002414705.1 Flavobacteriaceae bacterium UBA5079 | reverse complement strand
AACAACTTATCTACAGGTCCTGTTATTGTTTTAGTGGCTTCGGTATTTGTGTTGTTCTCCTTTATTTTTTCACCCAGTCGTGGGTTGTTGTTCAGACAAATCCGTTTTATTAAAAACAGACGTGATTTGGAGCAGCATAAAACATTGGCATTCATGTTTCAAATTGCGAAAACACATGATAATATTTCGCATCCACATACCATTAAAATTCTAAATAATTTTCAAGGGTTTACACGTGGAACACTTCAAAAATTAGTGGATAAAAATTATGTGTCACTGGATGGAAATATGTGGAGTTTAACAACTGAAGGTTTTGAAACCGCTTCCAATTTATACAACCAACAAACAACAAAACATGAGTAGCGCACAACTTGAAATACAACTCATTGCTAGTTTGGTTGCTTTAGCTTGTGCCATTCCAGGAACCTTTTTGGTATTACGAAAAATGGCCATGATTAGCGATGCTATCAGTCATTCTATATTACCAGGTTTGGTAATTGGATTTTTTATCACCCAAGATTTAAATTCGCCATTACTGATACTTCTAGCAGCACTTACTGGTGTTATTACCGTTGTTTTGGTGGAACAAATTCAGAAAACGGGTTTGGTAAAAGAAGACACAGCCATCGGACTCGTTTTTCCAGCACTCTTTAGTATTGGTGTGATTATGATTGCCAAAAATGCCAATGACATCCACCTAGATGTTGATGCTGTTTTGTTAGGAGAATTAGCGTTCGCACCTTTTGATAGACTCCTAATTTCTGGAACAGATGTTGGCCCAAAATCACTTTGGGTAATTGGTACCATTCTCTTAATTACAATTGGTTTATTAATTGCCTTTTTTAAAGAACTTAAATTAAGTACGTTTGATGCTGGATTAGCTGCCTCTTTAGGGTTTTCGCCAGTAGCTATCCATTATGGACTCATGACGGTTTCATCCATAACAACCGTTGGTGCCTTTGATGCTGTTGGTGCTATTTTAGTGGTTGCACTTATGATTGCTCCTGCTGCAAGTGCTTATTTATTAACAACCAATTTAAAGAAAATGCTTGCCTTATCCATGATTTTTGGTGTGTTTAGCGCCATTTCAGGTTACTGGTTAGCACATGGGTTGGATGCTTCCATTGCAGGTTCCATTACAACCATGTTAGGATTATTGTTTTTAGTCGTGTATTTATTTGCGCCTAGTAAAGGATTGATTGCTGTGATGTACCGTGAAAAACAACAAAAAATTGAAGTGTCACTCCTCACCTTTCTGCTGCATTTAAAAAACCATACTGAAGCCAGTGAACGTCATGCGAATCACCTTTCCGAACATATTAATTGGCAAAAAATTCGTGCCAAAACGGTTCTGGATTTAGCTCAAAAAAATAACATGATTACTATTGAAAACAACCTCGTTTCACTAACCGAAAAAGGGGATGTTTTCACCACGCAAGCTATTGATTATATCATCACAAATGAGGATACTCAAATTGAAGATATGAAGGATGATTTCTTCTTATTTAGAGGTTAGTCTCTTGTAAAATTATAATTAATGCTTTTCTAATTTTCTTCTTGAAAGCCATTTAATATTAGATTTAAAAAAAGTAAGCAAGGTTGGTATTTCCCGATTAGATTTATCTCTAGGAGATTTCGTACTAAATCGTGCTTCTGAATTATTGAAATTCAGCGTGTATTTAGAATCAATATCCGTTTTATTTGCTGTAAAACGAACGATATTATCTTTCAATTCCCAACGTCCTTTTCCATACAAATGGGATTCTGGTGGATGCATGCCATCAAACTTTTTAAAGCTATGAAAGTTAAAATTACCATCAGAATATAATATCAGTGTTTCTGTATAAATTCCGTTTGAGCCTTCAAAATCTAATCGATACGTTCCAGAAATGGTTTCTTTTTGAGAAAAAACAACTGTTTGGACAGCTATTAAAACAAGAAGTAAAATATGTTTCATGATGTGTTCGTTTTAAATTGATATGTTACCAATAACTATACCAACACCTTAATGAAAACTTAAAACCCACGTTCCTTTTGCAATTGCTCATAAGCATCTTGCACTTGCCTAAATTTTTCTTCAGCACCTTGTTGGTGTTCTTTACCTAAATGAATCACACGATCTGGATGGTATTTTTTAGCCATTTTCCGGTAACCAGCTTTTATTTCAGTTACGCTTGCCGATTTTTCAATCTCCAAAATTTTATACGCGTTATCACTGCTATTATAAAACATGGCTTTAATGCTTTCGTAATCTATGGAGCGAATACCTAAATATCCTGAAATGGTATAAATTTTATTCACTTCAGACTCGGCTACATGACCATCGGCTTTGGCTATTCCAAAGAGAAAATGTAATAATTGTAAACGCGACGGATGGTCCATCATTTGCCTAATTTGCAAACACACTTGTTGCACCGGAATTTCCTGTTTATTAATATTTTTAAATAATTGAAAGGCATGATTGGCACGTTCTTTTCCATACATGTGGGCAAACTGCTGACGGACAAAATCCAATTCGCGTTGATCTTGTTTACCATCGGCTTTTATAACAATAGAAGCCAACACTAACAAACTGACTTCAAAATCACCCGAACGTGTTTGTGGTTGTGTTGCACGCGACCTGTAGGTTCTACCTTGTTGCCCTTGTTTGAAAACCGATTCTAAATCTTTTCTATCTGAAAACGCATCTACAAAACCACCTAAAGCCATACCAATTATGGCACCTATTGGACCACCAAACGACCAACCTAAAGCGGCTCCTATCCATTTTGAAAAATTCATTTAAACTATTCCTTTTATTTATGTGTTAACCTAAAACTATTAAAATTCTGATAAAAAATAAGGAATGATTATTCCCTTTCTTGAAAAATCCAAACTATAAGTTTTATTTATCGGTAAATATACTATTTGTTAGTAGATTGCTTACCGCTTTTGTTACACAATTGGTATCTTTGCAATTCAATATTTATTAATCATATAAAACAGAATATATATGTATCCAGCAGAATTAGTAAAACCAATGCGTGAAGATTTAACCAAAATTGGTTTTGAGGAATTACATACTGCCGAAGCTGTGGATACAGCTTTAGCTAAAGAAGGAACAACACTTGTGGTTGTAAATTCCGTTTGTGGTTGCGCTGCAGCCAATGCACGTCCAGGTGCACGCATGAGTTTAGAAAACAGCAAAAAGCCTGACCATATTGTTACGGTTTTTGCAGGTGTAGATAAAGATGCTGTTAACCAAGCACGTCAGCACATGGTTCCATTTCCTCCAAGTTCACCTTGTATGGCCTTGTTTAAAGATGGTGAATTAGTACACATGCTTGAACGTCACCATATTGAAGGTCGTCCAGCGGAAATGATTGCAGACAACCTAAAAGACGCATACAACGCAAATTGCTAAAAGCAGCTTTAAAATAGAATTTAAACCACGATTATGTCGTGGTTTTTTTTGTGCTTGAAACAGTTTAAAGTAATTTAGCAGTACTAAATAGTTGTCGTTAAAATGGAAAAATTTGTAGCCTATATTTTAAGCGGTTTTTATGCCTTTTTCTTTTTGTTAGCATTGGTTGTTTTTCATCCAATTCAATGGTTTTGCTTTAATTTTATAAGTAAAAAAGCACATAAAAGAAGTGTGGATTGGTTGCAGTTTTGCATTATGCGTTGTACCAATATTTTAGGAACACGCTACACGTTTACAAATAATTATAATGTACCTAAAAATCAGCCTATCATTATTGTGGCAAATCATCAAAGTATGTATGATATTTCGCCCATTATGTGGTACTTACGCGAGATAAACCCAAAATTTATTAGTAAAAAAGAACTCGGGAAAGGTATTCCAAGCGTGTCCTATAATTTACGTCATGGTGGAAACGTATTAATTGATAGAAAAAATCCACGTCAGGCATTGCCTGCCATTATGAAATTTGGCGAATATATTGAAGAAACCAAAGGTACAGCCGTTATTTTTCCCGAAGGTACACGAAGTAAAAATGGACAGCCAAAACCATTTCAAACAAAAGGCCTGGAAATTCTTTTGAAGAAAATCCCTTCAGCAGTTATTTTACCTATTACAATTAACAATTCTTGGAAACTATTAAAATATGGGAAATTCCCAATGGGAATAGGAAATCATGTAAAATTAACCGTTCATGAACCTTTAATTTTAGCTACCTTTGATGATAAAACCAAGTTAATTGAACAAATAGAAACCACTATTTCTTCGGCAGTAACATATTAAAAATTTTAAAATTCAACTTTATGTCTTTAAAAAACGTACGATTGGAAGTCATGCAACACCTTGAAAAAGATGTAGATGCACTTATAGAAAAGTATTTAATTCCTGTTGACAGTATTTGGCAGCCATCAGATTTTTTACCGAATTCTGAAAGTCCTAATTTTTTAGAAAGTGTGAAGGAAATTCGTGAGCTTTCCAAAGAATTACCTTACGATTTTTGGGTCGTTTTAGTAGGCGACATGATTACGGAGGAAGCCTTACCAACCTACGAATCTTGGTTAATGGATGTAGAAGGTGTGGATCAAGTTGGTGGAAATTCTTGGGGTAAATGGGTGCGTCATTGGACAGCTGAAGAAAATCGTCATGGTGATGTACTGAATAAATATCTGTATTTATCAGGACGCGTAAACATGAAAGAAATTGAGAAAACCACGCAACACCTAATTGCTGATGGTTTCGATATTGGAACCGATCGTGATCCTTATAAAAACTTTTTATATACTAGTTTTCAAGAACTGGCAACCTATATTTCGCACAATCGTGTAGCCAAATTAGCCAAAGACCGAGGCAACAAGCAATTGTCTAAAATGTGTAAAATTATTTCAGGTGATGAAATGCGTCACCACCATGCATATTGTGAATTTGTGGAGCGTATTTTTAAAGTAGACCCAAGCCAGATGATGATGGCTTTTCAACACATGATGAAGTTAAAAATCACGATGCCAGCACATTTTTTAAGAGAATCAGGAAATAGAATAGGAACAGCTTTCGAAGAATTTTCAAACACAGCACAACGTATTGGTGTTTATACATCAGCTGATTATGTGGACATTTTGGACAAACTATTAGTACGTTGGGAAATTGATAAAATTACCAATCTATCTGATGAAGCCGAAAAAGCAAGAGATTATTTAATGAAATTACCAGCACGTTTAACCAGACTGTCGGAACGTATGAAAGTACCTGAAAATTCTTATCGATTTAAGTGGGTGGAACCAGCTTCATTAAAATAAAACACCACGTATTAAATACTAAAATTCCTTTCAAGTTTCTGAAAGGAATTCTTATTTTTATAAACGTATGAAAAACCAAAAAACTATAACGAACACCATTGCGTTTGTAAAAAAACAGTTACAGGGTGCCGAAGGTGGTCACGACTGGTTTCACATAGAACGTGTTTATAAAAATGCGTTGCTTATTTCAGAAAGTGAATCTGTTGATAACTTGGTAGTGGCTTTGGGTGCTTTATTGCATGATATTGCGGATAGTAAATTCCATAATGGTGATGAAACTATTGGTCCTAAAATAGCACGCGAATTCCTATTTAAAGAAAACGTAGATTCTAAAACCATAGAACATGTTGTAAATATTATTAAGCATATTTCCTACAGTTCTGGTTTAGATTCCAACAAATCATTTACATCACCCGAATTAAATGTGGTTCAAGACGCAGACAGATTGGATGCGCTGGGTGCTATAGGTATTGCTAGAACGTTTAATTATGGTGGTTTTAAAAACCGAGCGCTTTATAATCCGGATATTAAACCTGATTTGAATATGGATAAG
Organism: Flavobacteriaceae bacterium UBA5079; assembly: GCA_002414705.1. GTDB lineage: Bacteria > Bacteroidota > Bacteroidia > Flavobacteriales > Flavobacteriaceae > Algorimicrobium. The sequence continues at coordinate 34,432 of DIAL01000113.1, read as the reverse complement.
GCGACCTATAAAAAATCGGATGCGCCAACTATCAACCATTTTTATGAAAAATTACTGCTTTTAAAAGATTCCATGAACACGAAAACGGGTAAAAAAATAGCCGAAAAGCGGCATCAATTTATGGTTGAATTTTTAGCGCATTTTTATGCGGAATGGGATGGAAAAAGGTAAGTTTAATTAACCACGTTAAACTAAAAAACCTGAAAACAAAAAAGCCTTCAGGTCTTAAATAGCATTTAATTCTTGGTTTTATTTTCCAGGAAAATCCGCTTTACGCTTTTCTAAAAAGGCTGATGTTCCTTCTTTAAAATCGTCTGTTCCAAAACAATTTCCAAATTCTTCAATTTCTACTTCATAACCATTTACACCATCTCTAAAATTCGCATTAATTGCTTTTATAGCGCCTTTTATTGCTACAGATGAGTTACGCATAATTTTACCAGCAATTTTTTCGGCAAGTGGAATCAGTTCTTCTTCTGTGGTTACGTGATTTACCAATCCGTATTCCAAAGCTTGGTTGGAATCAATCATTCCTGCTGTCATAACCATTTCCATAGCACGACCTTTACCTACTAATTGCGGTAAACGTTGTGTACCACCATAACCAGGAATAACGCCTAATGATACTTCTGGAAGTCCCATTTTAGCATTGATACTCGCTACTCTAAAATGACAAGCCATAGCCAATTCTAATCCGCCTCCTAGTGCAAAACCATTAACAGCTGCAATAACTGGTGTGTCTAAATTCTCAACAAAATTGAATAAAATTTCTTGACCTTTAGCCGCTAATTGACCTCCATTATATTCATCAAAATTTGCAAATTCACTAATATCTGCTCCGGCTACAAAGGCTTTTTCACCACTTCCTGTTAATATGATGACCTTGGTATCCGCATCTTCATTAGCTGCTTTAAACGCATCGTGCAATTCCTGAATGGTTTCCTTATTCAAGGCATTCAGTTTTTTAGGTCTATTTATAGTTATGGTTGTTAATCCATTTTGGGTTTCTGAAAGGATATTATTATATGACATATATAGTGATTTTTTAAAAAGTTGCTCCATTATTTCCAAAGCACTTTTAATTTATAAATTTTCTATTTTTTCGGAATCGTTACTGTAAACGTTGTTCCTTCATTTAGTTGAGACGTAAAGGTAATATTTCCATTATAAGTTTCCACAATATTCTTAACCATTCCTAAACCTAATCCCATACCACTGGATTTAGTCGTGAATTTGGGTTCGAATATTTTTACCATATTTTCTTGAGAAATACCTTTGCCATTATCCGTAACAATAATATTAACATAGCCATCTTCTTCCCGAACCTCAACAACAATTTTAGGTGTTTTTAAGCCATCTTCTGGAATAGCTTGAATACCATTTTTTACTAAATTTGTTACAACGCGAATTAATTGTGTTCTATCAAAATTAGCTATAATTTCATTCTTTTCAGCAATAAAAACAATGTAGTCTTCATTAAAAATATCCAAGGCCAACTTGACAATATTTACCACATTCAACGTTTCATTTTGCTGTGCTGGCATTTTTGCAAAGTTTGAAAATGCCGAAGCAATAGAACTCATGGTATCAATTTGCTGGATTAAAGTTTTACTGTATTCATCTACTTTTTGGTGAATATTAGGATCTTCAAGATCAAATTTACGCTGAAAACTTTGCACACTTAAGCGCATAGGTGTTAAGGGATTTTTAATTTCATGTGCTACCTGTTTTGCCATTTCACGCCAAGCTTGTTCACGCTCGCTTGTCGCTAATTTTACGGCACTGGCTTCCAACTCATCTATCATGCTATTGTACGATTTTACTAGAATAGCAATTTCCTGACTGGTGGTTCCAATATCAATCTTTTTATTGCGTGTTTCAAAGCGTGTTTCTGACATTTTATCACTGATTGTTTTAAGCGATTTGGTAATGTACTTAGAAAGCAAATAGGCTAACCCAATAGCAATAATGAGCATTACAATGTATGCGTAACTTAAACGCTCCAGAAATTCCTGTAGTTCCTTATTTAGAAAATCATCATTTTCCAAATAGTGTAAATTTAAAATAGCTAATGGCTTAAAGCGTTTATCTGTAATAATAGAGTAAGAGGATAAATAACTATCATTATTTTCTAATGTTTTATTCACATACCGATGATCTAAAGAATGTGAAATCGTATTTAAAATTTTAGCATCTAAACATTTTGTAAGCGAATCTGAATCGAAACTCGCTTTAGAAGATTTTAATAAACCACCATCTAAATTATAGAGATTAATTTCCATATTATGAATGGTTGCTATTTGGTAAATAGCGTCCTTAAAAATAAGAGACATCATTTCTGGTCTTACCTCATACGTTGTTTCTTTTATAGCATAATCTATACTGGCTTGGATGTTTTCTTCTTTACGTTCCAGTCTATCTTGATGATACTCTCTAGCTTCCTCATTATATTGATAAATGGTTACGCCTGCAATAAGAATAGAAGCCAATAACACCAACAGAATCATGGCAATAAAAATGCGTAATCTTAAAGAAAACCTGGCTAATTTCATGTATTTAGTTTGAGCATTAAAGGTAACAACAATTGCGCCAACTTACTTAAGCGTCTGGATTTTTGCTTCTAATATTTTTATAAATTTTAAATCCAAGCATTAATAAAATGCCCAAAACAAAAATTCCTATCACACCAAACACCCAATTAATTGCACTTTTTAAGATGACTAAAAACACAACCGCAAATAGAATAAATGTAGCACCTTCATTCCAAAGGCGCATAAAATTTGATGATTTCCTGACATCATCTTTTTGGAGTTGTTTATAAAATTGATGGGTTTTTAATTGATACATAATCAACAATAAAACAAATAATAACTTAACATGCATCCAGGGTTGTTGCAGCCAAACTGGTTGTAAAATCAGCAACCAAACGGCAAAAATTGTCGCCAAAATTGCAGATGGCCAAGTAATGATATTCCAAAGCCGCTTGGCCATTAATTTTAATTGATTCCCTAAAATTTCTTTGTCTGGTGATGGTTTATGAAACGCTTCAATTTGATACACAAACAGTCTGGGAATGTAAAACAAACCAGCAAACCAAGTAACAACAAATATGAGATGAAGAGATTTTATATAATTGTAATATTCCATTAATTTTCAATAAATAAATAATTTAATTGTTTCTCATTAAAAGCTGCATTGAATGCTAAAATTTCTTCACTTACTAATTGATTAAATTGTGTAAGTTGTTTATCAATAGCTTGTGTTAATTCATTTTTTACAGCTACATCTTGATCTGTTGGTGCAAAATCTCCCATACTAATTAAGGCATTTAAATGTCCTAATTTATTGGTTAAGCGAATTGGAAAATTTAATGGATCTTGTCCACTTCTGTTTTTTGTTTGATATAAAGCTTCTTCAATTTCAGTAAATTGCTCTCTTAAATTTTTAGATTTTTCTAATAAATCCGACACACGTTCATCGTCCTTATACTGCTTTTCAAAAGCTGATAATTGCGATTTAATATTGCGAATTTTTTTTATGGATTTGTGTGCATCATCCATGGTTTTATTCACATCCTTTATAAACTCAAATTGCTTTTGCATATCGGAAACCGTACTTTCGGCTCTCGGGTCTGGTAGAATTTCAAAATCTTGTGTTTGAAAAGCATCATTCACTTGCAAAGTAACTTTATAAGTTCCAGGAACCGCTTTCGGACCACTTAAACTTGCCCACCACAAAATCATACCATCTAATTTTTCAGCTCCTTCATAAATCATATCCCAAGTAAATTGATTTAGGCCATTTTCAACCTTCAATTTGTGTTTATCACTGGTGTTTGAAAACGTCTGGATTGTGTCGCCCTTTTTATCAAAATAGGTTAAGGATATAGAATCTTTCTCTGTAATATTTTCTAAATTAAAATAGGTCATCACGCCACTTGGATGATTAGCTCCAGACGTTTTGCTTCCAGAACGTCCACCTCCATCCATCCGATACGTTGGTTTTGGTTTATATAATTTATTCGTGTTAGGCTTTGTAACATACAATTGATGCAAAAGCGATAAATCGTCCAAAATCCATAGGCTACGTCCTTGAGTTGCTAAAATAAGATTATTATCTTTTATAGTTAAATCAGTTATTGGAACAATGGGTAAATTTAACTGAAAGGGTTTCCAATCCTCACCATCATTAAAGGAAATATACATACCGGTTTCAGTACCTGCGTATAATAAGCCTTTTTGGTTAGGATCTTCCCGAACAACTCTGGTAAAATGCTCATCATGGATGCCATTGGTGATTTTTTTCCAAGTTTTACCGTAGTCCGTTGTTTTGTATATATAAGGTGAAAAATCGCCTGTTTTATATTTTGTTCCAGCAACATAGCAGGTTCCAGCATCAAAAGCGCTTGGTTCCATACTATTAATCATCATCCATTCAGGCATCCCTTTTGGCGTCACGTTTATCCAGTTTTTCCCACCATCCTGCGTTACATGAATTAAACCATCATCACTTCCAACCCAAAGTAACCCTTCTACTAAAGGTGATTCTTGAGCTGCAAAAATGGTACAATAATACTCGACTGATGTGTTATCTTGTGTGATAGGTCCACCGGAAGATTTTAACTTTTCAGGATCATTTCTGGTTAAATCTGGACTGATAATATCCCAAGATTGCCCTTCATTTTCGGTAACATGAACGTTTTGAGAAAACGTATAAAGTCTATTTGGATTATGCTTTGAAAAGATAATAGGGAAATTCCATTGAAAACGGTATTTCATGCCTTCTGCTCCATGACCCATTGGGTTATCTGGCCAAACATTAATAGCCCTTTCGGTTCCTGTTTTATGATTAATACGTGTTAAAAATCCGCCGTAACTTCCACCATAAACAATATCATCATTTTCAGGGTCGACAGCAATATGAGCTGATTCGCCTCCTGCTGTACTTTCCCAATCGGATTCTGAAATAGACCAACCATCGGTTCTATGTGGAATTCTAACGGTAGAATTATCTTGTTGTGCGGCATAAATACGATACGGAAAATGATTGTCTGTAGTCACCCTATAAAATTGCGAAGTTGGTTGNNNCACCTCCAGCTGTACTTTCCCAATCATCTTCCGTAATGGCTCTACCGTCGGTTCTATGTGGAATTCTAATCGTAGAATTGTCTTGTTGAGCGACATAAATACGATATGGAAAAGCGTTATCTGTAGTCACACGATAAAACTGTGATGTTGGTTGATTATGATACGTACTCCAAGTTTCACCACCATCATAAGTTACTTGTGCACCACCATCGTCTCCAATTATCATCCGTTTTGGATTTTCGGGAGCAATCCATAAGTCATGATGATCTCCATGCGGAGCGTTGTGACTTTCAAAAGACTGTCCACCATCCGTACTTTTATGATAATTTACATTTAACACATAAACTGTATTTACATCTTCGGTGTCTGCATAGACACGTGTGTAATACCAAGCACGTTGACGTAAGCTACGGTCACTGTTGACATTATTCCACGTTTTTCCACCATCATCACTTCTATATAATCCACCTTGATCTTTGTTCTCAACCATAGCCCAAACGCGTTGATTATTTATAGGTGAAACGGTAACACCTATAATACCCAATGTGTCTTTTGGAAATCCTTTGTTTGTAGAAATTTCTGTCCACGTTTCTCCACGGTCAGAACTTTTCCAGAGTGCAGAACCGTCGCCTCCAGAGCTTAAACTATAAGGTGTGCGCTGTACACGCCAAGTGGACGCATATAAAATTCGCGGATTAGTTGGGTCGATTAATAAATCAACTACACCAGAATTGGCATTGGCAAACAAGGTTTTTTTCCATGTTTTTCCTCCATCTGTACTTTTGTAAACACCACGATCTTCAGTAGGTTTATAAATATTTCCTAAAACGCCAGCATAAACCACATCATGATTTGTAGGATCTATAACAATTCTAGGAATATGACGGGAATTTTTTAATCCAGAAGCTTCCCACGTTTTGCCAGCATCCACACTTTTCCAAATACCATAACCTGATGACACATTACCACGAACGGTTTTTTCACCGCCTCCTACATACATAACATTTGGGTCGTTTTGAGCTACAGAAATGGCACCAATGCTTCCTCCAAAAAAACCATCGGAAATATTTTCCCAAGCTCTTCCGCCGTCGGTTGTTTTCCAAACGCCTCCTCCTGTTGCTCCAAAATAAAAGAGATTAGGTTTGTTAGGAACACCAGCTACAGCAGCACTTCTGCCTCCACGAAAAGGACCAATTAATCGATACTCTAGATTGGAATAGCTGGTTTCTGAAATTGATTGAGCATTTAAAAATGTTTGACTTCCCAATGAAAATATTAGGATGAGTATGGAAAATAAGTGACGCATTTTAAGTTTGGTTTGGTTAATGAGGACTAAAAATACGGATTATTCGCAACTAACCGATATTCGTATTCAATTTTAACGTGACTTCACGTTTTAAGAAAAAAGCGGTAACAATAGTTGATAAAACATCAGCTATAGGAAACGACATCCAAACACCTATTTCACCATAAAATTTTGGCAAAATTAGGATAAGTGGAATAAAGAAAAAACCTTGTCTTGTAAGTGTCAATAATAATGCTGGAGTGGCTTTACCAACTGCCTGAAAATATGCAGCTCCAATAAGTTGGATGGCTATAATAGGTGTTGCTGCAAAAACCCATCGCATGGCACTTGGAGTTTGTGCCATTACGTCTGCATCTGATGTAAATAAACGTGTAATTGCTTCTGGAAAAAGCATCAACAAAATAAACACTAACGTTGCTAATCCTGCTGCATATTTTATGGCTGTATAAATAGTTTCTTTAACCCGATCATACTGTTGCGCACCATAATTATAACCAGCAATTGGTAAAAACCCTTGGGTAACACCAAAGACAGGAAATAAAGCAAACATAAGCATTCTGCCTACAATAGCATACGCAGTAACGGACGTTTCACCACCTAAATCGTACAATATATTATTCATAAACAAATAGGTTATACTAACAACTGCTTGTCTGGCAAGTGTAACAAAACCTAATGAACTAATTTCTGAAACAATACGTTTATTAAGTCCGAAATGTGAGAAATTAAGTTTTAATTCCGAATGTTTAGATAGAAAAAACCAAACTATAAACGCAAGACATAAAAAATAAGAACCTGTTGTAGCCCAGGCAGCTCCTGCCATGCCATAATCCAATAGATTAATAAATATATAATCTAAGATTAAATTTCCAACGGAAGGGATTAACATAGCATACATGGCAAATTTTGGTTTGCCTTCCGCCCGAATTACAGTATTCCCCATCATGCTTAAGGCTAAAACTGGAATACCATACAATACAATTTTATAGTAAATTTTTGCTGGTTCAAAAATGGCACCTTGACCACCAAAAGCTGGAATAATATCGTTTACATATAGTAAACCAAAAGTCACCATAACAATCGTTAACAATAACGTTAGCGTGATTTGGTTTCCAAAAACTTTTAAAGCTTTTACTGTATTATTAGCACCTAACGCACGAGAAATAATGGACGAGCCACCTATTCCAATACTCATGCCTAAAGCGGCAATAAAGAAAGAAACGGGAAGAACCACATTAATGGCAGCAATAGCTATTGAACCAATCCATTGACCCACAAAAATGGTGTCTACTAAAATATTTAGCGACATAACCAAAATACCTATAGATGCAGGTACGGCTTGCTTTATCAGCAATTTACCAATAGGATTTGTACCTAATTCTTCTGATGATATTTTAGCCATAGTAATTTAATAGATAATTGGAACCTATCTACACGTTATACTGTTTCAGTTTCAGAAGTCGCCCAATTATTTATCCACTTCGCTAATAAATTAACCCAAGGTGCATCATCATTTAAACACGGAATTGTGGTAAATTCATTTCCACCCATTTCGTGAAATATTTCTTCACCTTCCATTGCAATTTCTTCTAAAGTTTCCAAACAATCACTCACAAAAGCAGGCGTAACAATGGCCATGTTTTTGATGCCTTCTTTACCTAAACGCTCAATAGTTCTATCTGTATACGGTTGTAACCATGGATCAAAACCTAAACGCGATTGAAAGCTGGTGGAATAAGTACCTTCTGCAAACTGTAATTTTTCTGCCACTAAACGCGTAACCTCTTTACATTGATGTTTGTAGCAAAACTCATGTGCTGGAGATGGGGTTTGACAACAACTTCCATCTCCAGAAGCTCCGGGATTACAGTGGGATTTCGTAATATCACTTTTTCGAATATGACGTTCTGGAACACCATGATACGAAAAGAGCAAATGTTCGTAATTTTTACCTTTTAAATGTCTAGCAATACTATTGGAAAGCACATCTATATAATCTGAATTATTATAAAATGCAGGCAAACTATTAATGGTAATATTTGGAAAATGTTCTTTGCGAATATCTTCAGCCAACACCAAAATAGTTTCTGTAGTTGCCATAGCAAACTGTGGATACAATGGAATTAAAAATACCTCATCAACACCTTTATCTACTAACTCTTGAATCCCATTTTTAATAGTCATACTGCCATAACGCATGGCTAGAGCAACTGGATATTCCACTTTTTGTTGAACACCTTTTTGTAAACGCTCCGAGAGTACAATTAATGGTGAACCTTCTTCCCACCATATTTTTTTGTAAGCTGCTGCTGAAGCTTTAGGACGTGTATTTAAAATAATACCTTTAACAAGCAATGTACGAGCCCAAAGTGGGACGTCAATTACACGTTCATCCATTAAAAATTCCCCTAAATATTTCTTTACATCTTTCGGTTCTGGACTATCTGGCGAACCTAAATTAACGAGTAAAATGCCTTTTTTCATTCACTATTTTATTTGAAAATTACAGCTCTTCGACTGCATCATATTTGAGTTTACGAAGATACTGACATTATGTATTTTTTTGGCGTTGTGCCATATTTCTTTTTAAAAGCTGCTATAAAATGACTGGAAGTACTGTAACCCACTTTTAGTCCAACCTCATTTACATTATTATCTCCAGATTCTAATAGTTTTCTGGCCACTTCCATTTTATAATCAAATAGAAAACTAAAAACAGAATCACCATAAATTTCTTTAAAACCCTCCTTTAATTTCTTTAAGCTTAACTGGATTTCATCGGCTAATTCCTGGAGTGTTGGTGGTTCTGCCATGCGTGCAATAATAATATCCTTGGCTTTCTTTATTTTTAATACGTTGGTTTCATCAGCTAAAAATGGACACTGTTCTATATTAGCATCTTCACTTCTATTAAAATACAAGCTCAATAATTCATAAGCTTTCGCTTTAAAATAAAGGCTTTTAACCGACGAATTTAAATTATAATTTATCAGCTGATTCAGAACAATAGCCATAGATGGCGAAATAACACTATCCTTATAATATTTCTTATCCTTATTATCACCACTCAAAAAAGTGATGTAATTAGCCTCTTGAGAAAATAATCCGTGAAATTTTTGAATAGAAAAAACTAAAGATACCAACCAAGATTTTGGCTGCACATTCATGTGTATAGGTAAATCACGTTGCGGGTTATATAAAAGTAAAGCCGTTTCCTCCTTAATATTTAACGAATAACTACCATTATTAAACATAAATACACTGGAACCCTTTACACAAAAATGAAACTGAATAAAACTACTATCAATCTCGCGCTCAACTATTTCAACCTGATCATTTTCATTTTGATAGGTTAAAATAATAAATCCATCATCTACAGTTGTTTCCTTAAAAGTTCTTTGAGCGACATTTTTTATAGTATCTGCCATGAATGTTTTTTTCTTTTTATTTAGATTCATTCTAAACTAATAAACTTTAAGTCGTTGATATGACTGCAAAAATATGACATTTATCATATTAAATTTAAAAATAACGTTAAAAAACCCTTAACGACACTAAAAGTCCTTTCAGCGTTACTTTATTCCACATTACAAAATTACTTTTGTTAGGAATTTTGAAAACGACTATGGAGCAATACCAAATTTCTAAAGGAACCTACTTTTACGCTATTGGATTAAGTTATAAAAAAGCTGATGCCGAAATACGTGGTCACTTTAGTTTGGACGATGCAGGAAAACAAGCACTTTTAATGCAAGCTGAAGCTAATGGTGTGGAAAGTATTATTGTAACATCTACCTGCAACCGAACCGAAATTTATGGTTTTGCAGAACATCCTTACCAACTTATCAAACTCTTATGCGATAACACAAAAGGAACGGTAGACGAATTTCAAAAAGTAGCCTATATATACAAAAACCGCGACGCTATTTCCCACATGTTTCGTGTAGGTTCCGGATTAGATAGTCAGATTTTAGGAGATTTTGAAATAATTGGTCAGCTAAAAAACGCCACCATTGCTTCCAAAAAACTAGGTCTTGTAAACTCTTTTTTAGAACGCTTAATAAATTCCGTAATTCAGGCTAGTAAACGCATTAAGACCGAAACAAATATTTCATCTGGTGCTACTTCGGTTTCATTTGCTTCTGTTCAATATATATTAAATGAAGTAGCTGATGTGGCTTCAAAAAATATTCTGTTATTTGGAACTGGTAAAATAGGAAGAAATACCTGTGAAAATTTGGTGAAACATTCCAAAAACTCTCACATTACACTTATAAATAGAACAAAGGACAAAGCTGAAAAAATTGCTGGTAAATTCAATTTAATTGTAAAAGATTATGCAAATTTACAAGAGGAAATTAGCAGAACAGATATTTTAATTGTTGCAACAGGTGCGCAATTACCAACGGTTGATAAAGATATTATTCAAAACAAAAAACCGTTATTAATATTAGATTTATCGATACCAAAAAACGTGAATGAAAATGTAACTTCTCTAGAAAACGTATCGTTAATTCATTTGGATCAGTTATCAAAAATAACAGATACAACTATAGAAAACAGACGCTTGGATATTCCGGTTGCAGAATCTATTATTGAAGATGTAAAAACAGAATTCAACAATTGGTTAGAAACCAGAAAATTTGCACCAACAATAAAAGCTTTAAAGTTGAAATTAACCGACTTTAAAAATGCTGAATTAGATACACAACGTAAAAAAATAGCTGATTTTAATGAATCGCAAGCTGAAATTATCAGCAATAATATTATTCAAAAAATTACCAATCACTTTGCACATCACTTAAAAGATGATGCTGTTACTACCGATGAAAGTCTGGAACTTATAAAAAAGGTCTTTCAACTAGAAGAAACCATAAAACATGTCTAAAATAATACGCATTGGCACGCGCGATAGTGAATTAGCACTATGGCAAGCCAAAACAGTCCAAAGTGTCATAGAGCAACTTGGACATAAAACTGTAATTGTGCCTGTAAAATCTACAGGCGATTTAGTTTTAAACAAACCCATTTACGAGCTTGGCATTACAGGTGTTTTTACTAAAACGCTGGATATTGCCATGTTAAATAACGACATTGATATTGCTGTACATTCTTTTAAAGATGTACCAACATTATTGCCAACAGGTATTGTTCAAGCAGCCGTAATAAAAAGAGGTAATGTTAGAGACACGTTGGTGTTTAAAAACAATGAAGAATTTTTAGGACAGAAACATGCCGTTATTGCTACTGGAAGTATTCGCAGACGTGCACAATGGCTAAATCGTTTTCCAACACATACTATTGAAGATATTCGTGGGAATGTAAATTTACGTCTACAAAAATTAGAAGAATCGGAACATTGGAATGCGGCTATTTTTGCTGCGGCTGGACTTGGACGAATTGATAAAAGACCTGAAGATGCCATTAACTTAAATTGGATGATTCCAGCTCCTGCTCAAGGTGCTATTATGGTTACAGCTTTAGAAGAAGATGAAGACATTCGTGCTATTTGCGCCGAAATAAACCACGAAGAAACCGAAATTTGTACGACTATTGAACGTAAATTTTTAAATCTTTTAGAAGGTGGTTGCTCTGCTCCAATTGGTGCTTTAGCGTTTATTAAAGACGCAGAAATAAACTTCACAGGTGTTTTATTAAGTCCTGATGGAACCAAAAAAATTGAAGTTACCCGAAACGAAAAGTTAGGCGAACATCATAATCTAGCGCAGTTTTGTGCAGAATACGTTATTGAACGTGGTGGAAAACGCTTGATGGATGATATTAGAAATTCAGACAGGAAAATAAATATTTATTCGACTAAAAAACTAACCGAAGACCAAAAATTATTATTTCATAATGATGTGGTTTCAGAAAGTACTGATTTTATAAAAATTAGTCTAAACCGTATTCATCCAAGCCTACTAAAAAACGAAATTGAAAACGTTATCATCACCAGTAAAAATGGTGTTGAGTCTTTAACGACGAATTATTCTGCTATGGAATTGCAGTTTAAAAACATTTATTGTGTTGGTCGTCGTACCAAACGCTTAATTGAAAAACGTATTGGACCAGTTAAACATGCAGCAAACAATGCCAAAGCATTAGCGGATTATTTAGTAGAGTTTATGGAAGGTACAGCCGCAACTTACTTTTGTAGCAATTTACACTTGGACACTCTACCAACGGTTTTAAGAGAAAATAATATTACAGTTAAAGAAGTAGAAGCTTACGAAACAAAGTATGACGGAAAAGCAGTTGCAGAAACTGTTGAAGGTGTTATGTTTTACAGTCCATCAACCGTAGAAAGTTACATACAAAAAAACGAAGCCAAAGGCGTGGCGTTTTGTATTGGAGACACAACAGCTAATGAAGCCAAAAAGCACTTTAAAGACGTGCGTATAGCAAAAGTACCAACGGTAGAAAGTGTGGTAGAATTAGTAAATGAATTTTACACATAATACGTGAAGGACTTGATCTGAAAAATGACTACAAGTTCCATTTATAAAATCTAAAAAACGATTATTTTAGCTAATAGCATTTAACGAAATATGATTAAGAACGATTTATTTTTAAGAGCATTAAAAGGTGAAACCGTAGAGCGTCCTCCAGTTTGGATGATGCGCCAAGCTGGGCGTTATTTACCAGAATTCATGGAAATAAAAGCCAATTATGATTTCTTTACACGTTGTCAAACACCTGAATTAGCAAGTGAAATTACCGTACAACCTATTCGTAGATACGGCATGGATGCGGCCATTTTATTCAGCGACATCTTGGTTATTCCACAAGCTATGAATATTGAGGTGCAAATGAAACCCAACTTTGGTCCATATTTACCAAACCCAATTAGAACACAAAAAGATGTAGACCATGTTATTGTTCCAGATGTAACTGTGGCTTTGGATTATGTGTATCAAGCTATAAAAGCAACCAAAGAAAAGTTAAATGATGACATTCCTTTAATTGGTTTTGCAGGATCGCCTTGGACAATTTTATGCTATTGCGTACAAGGACAAGGCAGTAAAAACTTTGATAAAGCGAAGGAATTTTGCTTCACCAATCCTATTGCAGCTCACCAATTATTACAGAAAATAACAGACACAACTATTGCCTATTTAAAAGAAAAAGTAAAAGCAGGTTGTAATGCGGTTCAGGTATTCGATTCTTGGGGTGGTATGTTATCACCAGTTGATTATCAAGAATTTTCATGGCAATATATTCAACAAATAATTAATGCTTTAAAAGATGAAACACCAGTCATTGCTTTCGGAAAGGGCTGTTGGTTTGCATTAGGAGAGATGGCTAAATCTGGCGCATCTGCTTTAGGTGTAGACTGGACATGTTCGGCTAAAAATGCACGTTATTTAACGGGTGGAAACATTACATTACAAGGAAATTTTGATCCAACCCGTTTATTTTCGCCTCCTGCGGAAATTAAAAAAATGGTTCATCAAATGATAGATGACTTTGGAAAAGACAAATATATCGTAAATTTAGGTCACGGTATTTTGCCTAATATTCCTTTGGATCATGCCAAAGCATTTATTGATGCTGTAAAAGAGTATCGTGCGTAAACCTAATTATGAAAGTAGTTACAGAATCGTTTTCATTGGAGTTTTTAAAACCACAAGATGCGCAAAGCTTAAGTCGGTTAATGATTTCCAATGGAAAACGATTTCAACAATATCTTCCTAAGACACTATCGGAAAATCTATCTGAAGCAGATTCTAAAAATTACATCCAAAGAAAAACCAAGCAAATAAAAGACAAAACAGAATTCACTTTTGCCATTAAGGATATCGATTCTGGAGATGTTGCTGGTTTAATCATTTTAAAAAATATAGACTCCCAATTAAAGCAAGGTGAGTTTTCCTACTGTTTAGGTCAAAAATATTCCGGAAAAGGCTGGATGACAAGAAGCATAAAAGTCGTAAAAGCCTATGCTTTTAATGAATTAGAACTAAAATCCTTACAGATTATTATCCATAAAACTAATTTACCTAGTATTCAGGTAGCTGAAAAGAATGATTTTATTTGGATAAAAACGTTGGAAAATGAATTTGTAACAGGCGCAGTGGCTTTAAATATGGAACTTTACGAAATACAACATGAAAGATAAATTCTACCAATATATCCAAACCTTACAAGACACCATCACTTCCAAACTAGAAACTGTAGATGGTAAAGCCAAATTTCAAGAAGATATTTGGAAACGACCGGAAGGTGGTGGTGGCCGAACGCGTGTTATTGAAAATGGCGCTGTTTTTGAAAAAGGAGGTGTGAATATTTCTGGTGTTCACGGAAAATTACCAGACAGCATGCAAGCATATTTTGGTGTTAAAGATGCTGATTTTTTTGCCTGTGGATTAAGTTTAGTTCTTCACCCAAAAAATCCAATGGTTCCAACCGTTCACGCCAATTGGCGCTATTTTGAAATGTATGATCAAGACGGAAACATTGTAGATCAATGGTTTGGAGGTGGCCAAGATGTAACACCTTACTATTTATTTGAAGAAGACGCTATTCACTTTCACCAAACCTGTAAAACAGCCTGCGATAAACATGATCCAGAGTTTTACCCAAAATATAAAGCGCGATGTGATGACTATTTCTGGAATTCCCATCGGGATGAAGCGCGTGGTTTAGGTGGTTTATTTTTCGATTATTGCAAAGCAACGGACGAAATGAGCATGGAAAACTGGTACAATTTTGTAACTGAAGTTGGAAATAGTTTTTTAGAAGCTTATGTCCCAATAGTAGAAAAAAGAAAGAATTTACCTTACACAAAAGCACAATGCACATGGCAAGAAATCCGCAGAGGTCGTTATGTAGAATTTAATTTAGTACATGATAAAGGCACGCTTTTCGGACTAAAAACAAATGGGCGAATTGAAAGTATTTTAATGAGTTTGCCGCCACATGTACAATGGGTTTATGATCATCATCCAGAAGTTGGAAGTGATGAAGAAAAACTAATCAAGGTATTAAAAAAACCTAAAGATTGGATATAAAATGACTTGTTACTGCGGAAATAATAAATCTTATAACGCATGCTGTGAAGTTTTTCATTTAAACAATGGAAAAACAGAAGCAGCAGAACAACTTATGCGCTCCAGATATAGTGCATTTGTAATGGCTAACGGAGATTATTTAATGAAAACGCATCATAGCACGACACGTCCAATTTCAGAAAAAAAAGCCATAGTAAAATGGTCAAGATCTGTAAACTGGATAAAATTAGAGATCCTTGAAACTACTGAAGGTTTAATAGAAAACCAACACGGCACAGTAACTTTTAACGCGTATTTTTATGAAAACGGATCGGTTAAGGTTATTCATGAAAAATCGGCTTTTATAAAAGAAAATGAAACATGGTATTACCTAGGTTTTGCCAAAAATTAATAAAATATGTATCCATACAACAGAAACAGACGTTTACGCAGTAATGAAACCATTCGTTCTTTAGTCCGTGAAACGATTATCTCTCCAAATGATTTTTTAGTCCCTCTTTTTATAGTTGAAGGAAAAGGTATTAAAGAGGAAATTGCTTCTATGCCAAATTATTTCCGGTATAGTCTGGATTTATTGGAAAACGAAGTGAAAGAACTTTGGAATCTAGGTTTAAAATCTGTTTTATTATTTGTGAAGGTTCCTGATAATTTAAAGGATAATAAAGGAACCGAAGCTTTAAACCCAAACGGACTCATGCAACGTGCCATTAAAACGGTTAAAAATGCTTGTCCAGATATGTTGGTGATGACGGATGTGGCTATGGATCCGTATTCTTCTTATGGACATGATGGTGTGGTAAAAAACGGTCTGATTTTAAACGATGAAACCGTGAATATTTTAACCGAAATGAGTCTGTCTCACGCCGAAGCTGGTGCCAATTTTGTAGCACCAAGTGATATGATGGATGGTCGTATTTTAAGTATTCGTGAAGCGTTTGAAGACAACGGATTCTACAACACAGGCATTATGAGTTATTCAGCCAAATATGCATCTGCTTTTTATGGTCCGTTTCGTGATGCATTAGATTCCGCTCCTGTTGATATGGTAGATGTTCCCAAAGACAAACAGAGCTATCAAATGGATCCAGCAAATCGTTTTGAAGCCATTCGAGAAACCGAAATGGATATTGATGAAGGTGCAGATATTGTTATGGTAAAACCCGGTTTATGCTATTTGGATATTGTTCGTGAGATAAAAAATGCTGTTGATGTTCCAGTAGCTGTTTATCAAGTTTCTGGCGAATATGCCATGTTAAAAGCAGCTGCCGAAAAAGGTTGGTTAAATCACGATGCCGTAATGATGGAGCAAATTACAGCCATTAAGCGTGCTGGAGCTGATGTCATTGCTTCTTACTTTGCGAAGGATGTGGTGAAACTATTAAACAAATAAAACCCGCTTTTCATTTTGATGAAGTTTGTCTATTCAAGTAAATTTTTCAATTAAAAGTGTAAAAATTTTTAACAAGAGGTCGAATTTTAGCAGCTCTACTAAAACAAGGTTTTATAAACAAAAACCCAGTAATACTTTCAACTATATTTAAAATCTGTATTTTCCTTTTGATTTTGTAAATTAGCAAGAAACTAAATATACGTTAATGAGCACACTCCTTCTTTGGGCCACTGTATCTATTTTCTTTTCATTCCTATGCTCCATTTTGGAGGCTGTTTTATTAAGCATAACACCAACGTTTATCACTGTAAAAAAACAAGAAGGTAAAGACTTTGCGCTAAAATTAGAGGCACTAAAAAAAGATGTCGATCAGCCACTCATTGCTATTCTAACGTTAAACACCATTGCCCACACATTAGGTGCCATGATGGTCGGAATTGAAG
>DIAL01000113.1:0-17060 GCA_002414705.1 Flavobacteriaceae bacterium UBA5079 | reverse complement strand
GGCCATGATGGTCGGAATTGAAGCTGAAAAATTACCCTTTAAAATTGAAGTTTTTGGTATCAATACCGTCGGTATTGTATCGGCAATTATGACTTTGCTTATTCTTATTGTTTCTGAAATTATCCCAAAAACTATTGGAGCTTCTTATTGGAAATCATTAGCAGGTTTTACGGCAACAGCATTAAATATATTAATTTTTCCGTTGAAATATTCAGGAATTTTATGGCTACTTCGCCTAACAACAAAACTCATAGGTGGTAGTCCACATGGTAGCGTTTTAAGTCGAGAAGATTTTCATGCTATGACTAATTTAGCAGAAGAAGAAGGCGTTTTTCATGAATCTGAAAGCAAGGTTATTAGAAACATGTTAACGTTTAAAGAGGTTATGGCAAAAGATGTCATGACACCTAGAACAGTTATGTCTTTAGAAAACGAAAATCAAACTATAGAAGATTTTTTTAAAAAAAATGCCAATACCAAATTTTCACGAATTCCTGTTTACACTAAAAAGTCGGATAATATAACAGGTTTGGTTTTAAAAGACGAAGTATTCAAAGAAATGGCATTTGGAAATGGCGATAAACTACTCACAGAAATTAAAAGACCGATTATTATTATTAATCGAAACGTACCCATTCCAAGTCTATTTGAACAATTAGTTGAAAGTAAAAACCATATGGCCTTAGTCGTTGACGAATATGGATCGGTAAGTGGTTTAGTAACCATGGAAGATGTTATAGAAACGCTTCTTGGTTTGGAAATTATGGATGAAAGCGATGACGTTCCAGATTTACAAGTTTTAGCTAGACGTGGTTGGGAAGCACGCGCTAAAAGACTCGGTTTAATTCAAAATGAAGATTCTGAAGATGAGGATTTAAATTACTAATGGAAACAGAAACATGTATTATAAATTCACCTTTAGGATTCACTCAAATTACGGGTGATACTGATGGAATTTCATCTATTATCGTTTTAAATTCTGAAGAAAAGCTCACGGATATTATTCCCGAATCCCTTCAAGATTGCGTGTACCAACTCAACGAATATTTTGAAAGTAACCGACAACGATTTGATTTAACATTAAACCCAGAAGGCACTATTTTTCAAAAATCCGTATGGGATGCTTTAAGTAAAATCCCTTATGGTAAAACAGTTTCTTATTTGGAACTTTCCAGAAAATTAGGTGATGTTAAGGCTATTCGTGCCGTTGCAAATGCCAATGGTAAAAACCCACTTTGGATTGTGGTTCCGTGCCATCGTGTTATTGGTTCTGATGGTAGCTTAACCGGTTATGCTGGTGGCTTGTATAGAAAAAAATGGTTATTGGAACATGAAAGTCCGTATAAACAACAAACCTTGTTTTAAATTTAAAATTTTCAACCAGTCATTATTAAAATACCATAATTAGCGCCTTTTTATCATAAAGGGCTTCATATGCCTCAATAAAAATTCCTATATTTATTTTTCTAAATTATACTACATGAAATTCCTAAAGTCCCTATTGAAATGGGTTGTCATTATTTTTGCACTCCTTATTGCCGTATTATACATTACAGATACTGATTATCTATTAAAAGCCGTGAGAACCATCTATTTTAAGGGCTATTCCACTGCATATTTAGAGGATTATAAAGAATTTGACAATCAAGTTATTGCGAACGGAACACCACAACCATGGCCAAATCACCAAGATTATAATAGCGTAAAAGAAACCGAAATTTTAAATAAAACCAATACAGAAAACGGCACCATTGCCTACGTAATCATTAAAAATGATAGTGTATGGTTTGAGAATTATTACGATGGTTTTGATGAAGATTCCAAATCCAACTCCTTTTCCATGGCTAAAAGTTATGTGTCGGCTATGTTAGGGAAAGCGCTTATGGAAGGTCATATAAAAAGTTTAGATCAACCTGTTGGCGATTTTCTTCCAGAATTCAGGGACGATCTTGCTGCTAAATTAACGGTTGGCGATTTATCATCTATGGCATCAGGAACCGACTGGGACGAAGCTTATTATTCGCCATTATCCATTACAACACGTGCCTATTTTGATGATGATTTGGACAAAGTTATTAATGGATTAAAAGTCGTTGAAGAGCCTGGTCAAGCTTATAAATATTCTAGTGGAGACACACAAATGTTAGCTATGGTAATTGAGCGTGCAACTGGCAAAAAATTATATGATTATTTAACCGAATCGTTTTGGAAACCATTAGGTTCAGAAAACGCAACACTTTGGCAAGTAGATAGCGAAGAACATGATATGGTAAAAGCCTATTGTTGTATTGCTAGTAACGCAAAGGATTTTGCACGTTTAGGAAAACTTTATAAAGACCATGGAAAATGGCAAGGTAAACAACTTCTAGATTCGGCATTTGTTGCCAAATCAATCAAACCACGTTTTGCAGATAGTCCAGAATACGGCTACGGATGGTGGTTAAAAAACGTTGGTGATAAAGAATTCTTTATGATGCGTGGCCACTTGGGCCAATATGTAATTGTTGAACCTAATGACAATGTCATTATTGTAAGATTAGGTCATTCCAAAGGACCTGGCGATGCCATTGCTACCTTTACACCAGATATTTCTACGTATATTGATGAAGCGTATAAGATGCTTGAAAAAAACTAAACCATGATTTCTAAACTAAATCTCGAAAACATTCTATTCTTGGACATTGAAACGGTTCCAGAAACCAGGCATTTTTCAGATTTAGATGAAACCAAACAAGCCCTTTGGGACGCCAAATCCAAATACCAACGTAAGGATGAATTTTCAGCTGAAGAGTTTTATGATCGTGCTGGAATTTGGGCAGAATTCGGAAAAATAGTCTGTATTTCAGTTGGGTATTTTAAAATGGAAGGCGACATTCGGAAGTTTAGAGTGACCTCATTTTATGGCGAAGAAGTAAAAATTCTAAAAGATTTTAAGAACTTATTAATTTCTCATTTCAGCGAAAATAAACACCTGCTTTGTGCGCATAATGGTAAGGAATTCGATTTTCCGTACATAGCGAGACGTATGATTATTCACAATATAGAATTGCCTTATAAACTGAATTTATTTGGTAAAAAGCCGTGGGAGGTTCCGCATTTAGACACTTTAGAACTTTGGAAATTTGGCGATTATAAAACCTACACCTCTTTAAAATTGCTGACTAATGTATTGGGAATCCCATCGCCTAAAGATGATATAGATGGTAGTGAGGTGTACCGTGTTTTTTACGAAGAAAACGATATAGATCGGATTATGATTTACTGTGAAAAAGATACCATTGCTGTGGCTCAAATATTCTTACGCCTTCGTGGTGATGAGTTACTTCATGATAATGAGATTATTCATATCTAATTATTCCTTCAATTTCAAAAAACCACTCATATGCACATAAAACAATTAGAAAGTGTATTCAATCTTGACTCAAAAGAACGCTATGGATACCTTATAAGAAAGGTTGCCGATTTTGAGGTAATATTTCTGATTACCGACAAACAAGGAAAGTACGTTACTTGTGGATTCGATAATGAAAAAATAATTCCTGTTTGGCCCGAATTGGAATTTGCTCAAGAATTAATAAAGGGAGATTGGGAAAAATTTATCGTAAAAAAAATCACCTTAATTAATTTTATAAATTGGATGGATAAATTGGAAATGGAAAATTATCTAATTGGTGGATTTCCAAATCAAAAACTTAATTCCATCGTTGTGAAACCTACAGAAATTAAAAATCATTTGATTTTTGAATGCCAACAATACGAATAGGTTAATTATTCAGATTTTTTTTAAGAATAACTTTGATAGTTAAATATGTTTTTTGCCTTTTTAACACCAACTACTTAATAAGATATTCAAAACGAAATCATAAAAAAACGTCCAGAGCTTTCACTCTGGACGTTTTCACTTAAATTTAATTTACTACTTATTGCTTAATAAAGCGTTTGGTTACTGTGCCACTTTCTGTTGTAAAACGAATTTGATACAATGCCGTTTCTAAATTACTAACATCAATAGTTCCCGTGTTCAATGCGCCTTTTCGAACTATTTGACCAATGTTGTTATACATTTCATAAGTAACATTTTTAAACGTTGTTTTAATATTTAAAACGTTTCCTTTCACTGGATTTGGATATAACATAATAGCTTGTTCTAATTGGTCAGCTGTTGTTTCAACCACTTCACGCGAAGCCGATTGCACACAGAAAACGGTTGCTTCTGAACTATTAAAACTACCACCAGAAGCTAATGTTCCCGTAGAGCCTGTTAGCGTATACGAACCATTACCGTAAGAACAGCAAATACCATCACCATAAGCATCGGTAATTGTAAATGTGTATTCACCAGGAGCTAAACCACTAAAGGTTCTGCTAACTGTTGATCCATCTGCGTTGGCTGTTGAATAACTTGCGGATGCCACAGTGGTTCCTGATGCATTTTGAAGCGTCCAAGCTGTTTCTTCAGGATAATTGTCAAAAGTCAGACTTAACGTAACATTACCAACATTACAGTTGCCTCCTGTTCCACCACCACCTGTGGTTAAACTTATAGCATCTATAGCTAAATCAGCTTGCCATGTAGTTCCTACATTTCTGTTGAAACGTAATTGAACTGTTCCACCTAAATAAGCTGATAAATCAACACTTGCCGATTGCCAGGAATTTCCTTTGTTTCCAGATTCATTCCAGATTGATGTCCAAGATGTACCGTTGTTAGTGCTTGCTTCTAAATCAATAGTCCCAAAGTTATTTGAACCAAACATGTGGTATTGGAAGTTGAATGTTGCAGCACTTTCTGCCGTTAAATCAAAACAAGGTGAATTTAAAATAGCACGTTTATTTGGATAATTAGGACTAGATGCTTCCACAAAAATATAATAACTGCCTTGTGCAGCACTTGATGGTCCTGTATTATTAGAAGGTGTTCCATTTGCGTCAACGGTCCAGTTTGTATCATCGGCTGTGGATTGAGTCCAAGCTCCTAATGTGTTTTCAAAACCTTCTGCATAAGGAAATGAAGAAACACTTCCTGAACAACCTGTATTTGGAATTGGTAATGTGGTAACATTTACCGTATTACTATAGCCTGAAATATTTCCTGCCGCATCTTTTGCACGAACTCTAAATGTGTAAGCCGTATTAGCTGTTAAACCAGTTACTTGTCTGGTTGTTCCAGAAACACTAGCAATAATTGCAGAACCTTGATATACATCATAACCTGTAACACCTACATTATCTGAAGATGTTGACCAACTTAAACTTGTACTTGTTTGCGTTGTATTGTTTGCTATCAAATTTGCTGGCACACTTGGTGCTTGCGTATCTGGCGGATTTAAAGTCGTAACATTTGCCGAATTACTTGCAACGGATACATTTCCTGCTCCATCTTTAGCTCTCACGGTAAACGCATAAGATGTGCTGGCAGTTAAACCAACAACAGCATAGGATGTTCCAGAAACTGTGGCAATAATACTCGCACCTTGGTAAACATCATAAGCCGTAACTGCAATATTATCTGTAGCTGCATTCCAACTTAAATTGGTTGTTGTTTGAGTTGTATTTGACGCTGATAAATTGGTTGGTGTACTTGGTGCTACCGTATCAGGACCTTGAGATTCAATTACAACTGTATAATCTTCAACTTCACCATAAGTGAATGTTTCACAAGACGTTGGAATCCCGTTATATTTCATGGAAACACGCATACGCGTTGTATTTTCAACTGCACCAGCAGGAATGGTAAAATTACCACTTACTGGTGTTGTATTGGTTGCAGCACGACTCCAAACCTGTTCACCTGCATCATTAAAATCGCCATCACGGTTATAATCAATCCAAACAGCATACCCTTCATTATAAACTGTACCTGTCCATGTTGGTGTTACAGTAATGGTATATTGTGTGCCTTTAGTAAGGTTAGTTGAAATACCTGTGAAATTGGAATAAAATTGTGCTCCAGATGCATTATTAATAGTGTTCAGTTGTACACGACTAATAAATTCATCATTTACATTTGTACTTGCAGATGCACAGTAATTTAATTGTACATCAGTCGTTGTAAAGCTTATTGAACTACTATAAGCAGAATTACTTCCACCACTACATTTACTGCGAACTTGCGCTTCATATTGTGTTAAACTATTTAATCCTGAAACAGATGTCGAAATTCCAGAAACAGCATTTGTTGTCCAAGTTGTTGTTCCAGTTTGACGGTAACGTACATCATAAGTTGCGCCAGAAACAGCAGTCCAAGAAATATTTGCCGAATTGGAATTTACACCAGAGGCATTTAAACCATTTGGCACTGTAGCATTACAAACCACTTGACCAGCAATAGTGAAATTAGTATTGGAAATATCAAAGAAAATATGATTACTACCTTTCACCATAATGCGGTTTTGATTCCCTTGATTATTAGGAATAACCACATTTTGCGATCCATCATTTGGTATATTTGTTGCTAAAGCTATAGGATAAGTATCACCACCATCTGTTGATAAAAAGATATCTACATTAGCTGCATTCACGCCATTTCCAGTTGTTCCTGCTACATTCCAAGTTACGTTTTGCGTACTTCCTGCAGACCAAGTAACATTAGAGTTTGGCGTATTTACTACAAACGGACCAGCTGTTCCATTTACAGTAACAACCATATCATCACTATTATTAGCTGCGCCTCCAGCTTTATTATCTCTAACTGTCATACGGAAATTTAATGTTCGCGCTACATTTGGAATCGCTTCCCATTGCCAAGATGTACTACCAGTTTTAATAGTAGCCAATCTTGGAAAATATCTTTTGGAATCTGTTGAAGGACTATAAGAACGGAAAGCAACTCCTGATGTAGCTGTAGTACTTGGATAGGTTGTTGCTGCATTGTTTTCATCAAACTGTTCCCAGCAATATGTTAATACATCGCCAGAGTTAGCATCAGAACCAGAACCATCTAAAACAAATGGTGTTCCTTTTGGAATGGTATAGTTAGAACCTGCGTCCGCAGTTGGAACGGCATTTCCGGTATTTGTGTTTGTTTGACAACTTCTAGATTTTATATAATTAGTAACTTGTTCTATGGAGAATGCGTGAAAATATGGATCACTATTAGTTTGTACATCGGTTGCGCCAGTAATACCAGCATATCCCATAATAGTTGTACCACTTCCTGGTTCAAAATGAGCATTGGTACTTTCATTTCTAAAAGAAAAGGTATGGTTAGCACCAAATTGATGACCAATTTCGTGTGCTACATAGTCAATATCAAACGGATCGCCTTCTGGATCTATTCGTGATGTAAAACCACTTCCTTTTTGTCCGTTTACACAAATACAACCTATACAACCTGCATTTCCATTGTTAGAATCACGAGCAAATAAATGACCAATATCGTAATTAGATTCCCCAATCACACTTGTTAAAGTAGATTGTAATTGGCTATTATAATTTGAAGAAGCGGTATAAGGATCACTTCCAGAGTTTGTGTAAATTACATTGGCGTTATTTGCAATAACAACCATGGTGACATTAAAATCGTTTTCAAAAACACCGTTTACACGTGTCATAGTTGCATTAATTGCTGCTAGTGCTAGTGCTTTAGTTCCACCATGATAGGCCGTATACTCACCCGTTGTAGAAACTGCTAATCTATACGTTCTAAGTAAACCATCATCAGCATTTCGGAACGAACTTCCATCACCCGAAATATTCGTATTCATGGCTTCTGTTACTGTACATTCAAAATCATCTTGCTCAATTCTGCGGTTTTGACGATTAAATACCACATATTGACTTAAATCAGTTGTATAAGCTTCTATAAAAGCCGCTGGCTTATCTGGTGATAAACGCATGCTTTGAAATCCTTTAGGCGACATACTAAAACGAATCACATCGGCAGGATTATCAATACCTTGTCCTGCATACGAACGTATATCAGGGAATTGTGCTTGTAAATCCGGATGCAATACCGAAGCTTCTACAACACGAAAACGCTCCATCTTACCTTGGTCGTTAGGAAAGGATAAAATAACTTGTGATGTACGTCCAATATCTTCACGTTTTGGGACGTTTTGGAGTGTTTGCTTCAACACATTGATATTCAATGAAAATATCTCTGAATTTGGTAAGGTAAGTTTACTGCTTTTAACACCTTTTTTACTGACTGCTACTTGTTTCTCCCATAGCTTATTGCTTTGTGCAAAGCTTACACTCATACTAGAAAAAATAAATAATAAGAATAGTTTTTTAATCATAACGAATTGGTATTTATATAATTAATTGGTTGATTTTTAACGAATTTAACATAAAAAGCATCATATTTATTGTATTATTTTAATTTTTTTCGATGAAACAAATACAGAGTTATCAACATTACGGTTTTACCACAGCTGTTTTGAAGAAAAGACTTACTTTTACGTATGCAAACAGATAAAATTTTAGCGGTTAACAACTTAAAAATTTCGTTTTCAAATACTGAAATTGAAAATGAAATTATTCATGGAATCACATACGACTTGTTTTCAAATGAAATTTTAGGCGTTGTTGGCGAATCAGGTTCAGGGAAATCGGTTTCATCATTAGCCATTATGGGTTTGCTACCTAAACATATTTCAAAAATAACAGAAGGCTCTATTCTGTTTGATAATCGAGATTTAACACAGGTATCTTCTAAAGGTTTTCAAAAAATTCGTGGAAATGATATTGCCATGATATTTCAAGAGCCTATGAGTTCTTTAAATCCATCTATGCGTTGTGGTGAACAAGTTCGCGAAATCCTTTTACAGCATACTAATTTATCTAAATCGGCTGCAAAATCAGAAACTATTAATCTCTTTGAAAAAGTAAAACTCCCTATTCCTGATCGTGTATTTAAAGCCTATCCACATGAAATTTCTGGAGGCCAAAAACAACGCGTTATGATAGCGATGGCAATTGCCTGCAAACCAAAAATTTTAATTGCCGATGAACCCACAACTGCTTTAGATGTTACGGTTCAGAAAGAAATAATATTATTGCTGAAAGAGCTACAACAAACCGAAAGTATGAGTATTTTGTTTATTTCTCATGATTTATCGCTTATTTCGGAAATTTCCAATCGGGTTTTGGTTATGTATCAAGGCAATATTGTGGAACAAGGTTTGGTTACAGATATTTTTAATAATCCACAACACACCTACACAAAAGCATTAATTAATGCCAGACCAGCTTTAAATGTGCGCTATAAACGTTTAGCAACCATTAAAGACTATATGAATGATACGATTAATAAATCGTTGGTTAGTAGTGAAGATCGTGCTAAAAATCATGAAAAAATATATGCGAAACAGCCGTTATTAAAGGTTACTAATTTAGATAAAAACTATTTTTCAAAATCTGGTTGGTTTACAAAAGATGATGTTTTTAAAGCTGTAAATCAGGTTAGTTTTAACTTATATGAAGGCGAAACATTAGGATTGGTTGGCGAATCTGGTTGCGGAAAATCCACATTGGCAAATGTTATTTTACAATTGGATAAAGCATCGGCTGGGACCATTATATATAAAGGTGAAGATATTACAACATTGCCAAAACGAGCTATTCGGGAATTAAGAAAAGACATACAAATAATTTTTCAAGATCCGTATGCTTCATTAAACCCAAGAATTCCAGTAGGAAAAGCCATTATGGAACCTATGAAAGTTCATGGAATCGGAACATCTGATTCGGATAGAAAAACACGTGTTTTAGAATTATTGGAAAAGGTTGGTTTAGATGCGACTTTCTTTTCACGTTATCCACATGAATTTTCTGGAGGTCAACGACAGCGAATTGGAATAGCCAGAACGATTGCTTTGGAACCTAAATTGATTATTTGTGATGAATCGGTTTCAGCATTAGATATTTCTGTGCAAGCACAAGTGTTGAATTTACTGAATGATTTAAAAGAAAATTTTGGATTTACTTATATATTTATTTCACATGATTTGGCTGTGGTAAAATATATGTCTGATAATTTAATTGTGATGAATAAAGGAGAAATTGAAGAAATGAATGATGCTGATATCATTTATGCAAATCCGAAAAAGGAATACACCAAAAAGCTTATTCATGCTATTCCAAAAGGATTATAGCATGAATAATTTTTTAGTTAAAAACATAAAACTTTTAATGAATTGCTTGGTGTTTTGAATACTCAATATCAAGCTGTTTTCATAACATGTAGGTTGTTCAGGTAGATTTGAGGCAAAATTCATAAGTAGGTTAAGCTTTGGTAGATTTGGGATTCTTTTGTAATCTTAAATTATAATAGATTTGGGGCAAATTATAATTCCATGTTATCAAAAGTTTCAATTCAATTCATTCGTTAGGTTTGGGACTGCTAATATCATACATATTTCTAGATTATCAGTTAAAATACATTTATTTTCGATGAAATGCATGTTTTTTTAACATATATCTGTTTTATTGAAAGATATTTCTTACATATAATTAACTTCTTATAAAAAAAGCTACTTTAAAAAGTAGCTTCGTTATATAAAATTATGCCATTATGTTTTGGTAGAAGTGAAAGTCACTAAATGTTCATTTTATTTGATATGCCTATCTTATTATTAGGTCAAGTGGAATTCGGCTAAAGCCTCATTTCAGGGATAGTGCCTTCTACAATTAAAGTACCTTCAGTAGCTTTTTGAATATCTTCGACTGAAACACCTGGTGCACGTTCTAATAGTTTGAAGCCTTTATCTGTAACCTCTATAACCGCTAGGTTTGTTACAATTTTCTTCACACAACCAACACCAGTTAATGGTAATGAGCAACGTTTTAATAGTTTAGATTCACCAGCTTTATTGGTATGCATCATAGCCACAATTATATTTTCAGCACTTGCTACTAAATCCATAGCACCACCCATGCCTTTTACCATTTTGCCTGGAATTTTCCAGTTAGCAATGTCGCCATTTTCGGCAACTTCCATGGAACCTAATATGGTTAAGTCTACATGCTGCCCACGAATCATGGAAAAGCTCATAGCCGAATCGAAAAAACTCGCTCCTGGCAATGTGGTAATAGTTTGTTTTCCAGCGTTTATAATATCCGCATCCTCATCGCCATCAAAAGGAAATGGTCCCATGCCAAGAACGCCATTTTCACTTTGAAATTCGACTTCTATATCGTCACGTACATAATTAGCAACCAAAGTTGGAATCCCGATTCCTAAATTCACATAGTAACCGTCTTGAACTTCTTGAGCTATGCGTTTTGCTATTCCGTTTTTATCTAACATGTTTTAATAATTTGAAAATTTTTTAATTTGAAGATTTGAAAATTAGCCTTGTTTACTACTTGATATTATTTTCGAAATAATATTAATTATGGATTTCAAATCATCATTGATTCGTTTGTTTGGTGTTGGATAATGCTGTGATTGTTCACATAACCTTAACCAATATTGTAATTCATCTGCCTCTTTAGCAGCAATTTTAAATTTGTGAATAAAATCTTTTTTACTCTCTGCATTCTGCGCTTCTGCTACATTTGCTCCTATGGATGTGCCACTTCTAAATATTTGAGAAGCCATTTCATATTTATGATTATTTCTAATTTCTTCAGAAAAATCAATAATATTCAATGATAATTTGAAAGTTAATGTCACTATAATATTTTCCTTATCGTTCCTCATCTTCAAATCTTCAAATCATCCCATTCATTTAATCTCTTTGTCTCACGGTTCGTTGCTCAATGCGTTTTTCGTAGTTTTCACCTTCAAAAATACGTTGAACAAAAATTCCTGGAATATGAATTTGGTTTGGATCTAAATCGCCTACAGGCACTAACTCTTCAACCTCAACAACCGTTATTTTGGCTGCACCACACATATTTGGATTAAAATTTCTGGCCGTTCCTTTAAATATTAAGTTTCCAGCAGCATCACCTTTCCAAGCCTTTATAAAAGCAAAATCGGCTTTAAAGGCATGTTCTAACACATACATTTTGCCATCAAATTCACGCGTTTCTTTTCCTTCGGCAACTTCAGTTCCATAACCAGCAGGTGTATAAATAGCTGGAAAACCAGCTTGTGCTGCACGACAACGTTCGGCAAGCGTGCCCTGTGGAATTAATTCCACATCCAACTCACCACTTAACATTTGACGCTCAAATTCGTCATTTTCACCAACGTAAGATGATATCATTTTTTTTATTTGGCGCTTGTGTAATAATAATCCCAATCCGAAATCGTCCACACCAGCATTATTAGAAATACAGGTTAAACCTTTAACTTCCAATTCTACCAGTTTAGCAATAGCATTTTCAGGAATACCACTTAATCCAAAACCACCCAACATACAGGTCATATTATCGGTTACGCCTTGTAAGGCTTCGTTAACATTGGCAACTTGTTTATTAATCATAATCTATTTTTTTGCTTCGGAAAAATACGAAATAAAAAAGCCATTCGGAAGGGAATGGCTTTTGAAATTTTTGGGTTTGAATATTTAAAACCTGTATTCCATTTTCAATAATACAAAACGTGGTAATAATCTATATTCTGTTGATGAACTACCAATATCACTAATATTAAAATTTCTAAAAGTTTTAGTATTAAATAAGTTTTTTCCTGTTATTCCTAGTGTTAATTTATTTTCTATCAATCTGTAACGTGCATCAAAATCTAAAAAGTAATACGTATTATCATTTAGTAAATTCCCAAAATAGTAACGTTCTGATTGAACTTGCACATCAAATGCTTTACTGAATAGAAAAGTCAAATCTAAAAAACTGATGTTATCTGTAAATGAATTTTTAACAGTTGTTTCTATTTCCGTTGTCATCCACTTTGTGCCCAAATGAAAATTAAAAACACCTTTAAAACCAGACCTAACTTCTAGACCTAAATGATAATTATTTGAGTTAACCTGTCTTAAACTAGAGCCATTAACGCTATTTTTAAACTCGGTTTTGGTATATGCTAAATCCAATTTTAAATTTGAGGAGATGAATTTAAAATAGTAATCTAATTTTGAATTAACATTTATAAACTCCCGATCACTAATTAGTATTTTTTCTGTTTGGGTAACGTTTTTATCAATTTGTGTGTTTGTTGAAAAGAAATCATAGTTTTTACTATAAATAACAAATGTATTTGCAAAAAAACGATCGCTCCAATTCCCTAGTTGGTAATTAATAACAAAGCTTGAAGCGTCTAGTTGATTAAAACTTCCTGTTCCTTTTTCAAACGAACGAAAACCTGTTAATACAAAATCACTAAAAACATCAATTACTTTTGCGTTGGTAGTATTATAGGAATAGGAAGACGTTATTTTATTTTTATCGTTTATTTCCCAATCGAATCCAATACTTGGATTGATATAAAATGGTGATTGGCTGTCAGAAATATTATTATTTTCCAAACTGTTAAAAAGCTGATGAACTGCTAATTGACCTATAATTCCAAAATTATTAACTTTTAAACGGTATTTACTTTTTACATATAAATCATTAACCAAATAAGTCGTGTTGTTTTGGTAACCATTGGGTTGCTCTAAAACCAAATCATCTTCCAATATTGAAAAAGTACTTAAAAGCTTATCTTTTCTAAACGTATTCCCAATCTGCAATTCTAATAAACTTCCGCTTTTTTTCCGATTTAGAAGGTGCGCATTGACGCCTAAAAAATCCATTTGTAAATCGCCTTTTTGAGCTACGTTATTTGCTGTGGATGCACTTGGAAATAAATCTGAATAGAAAAACTGATTGAGACTATAATGCTGTGGTGTTTTTTCGTGAATAAAACGACCTGTTAATAGAAACACATTTTTATCTTTAAATTTATTGGTATAGTTTATTTTTTGATCGACAAGCGTGTTTTGATGTTTTAAACTCTCCATGGTTGAAACACCATTAAACACTAAATTAGAACTATCATTAAAATCACCAAAATTATATTTAGTCGTTGCTTCTAGCATTTTTGTTTTGGAATAATTATAAATAATATCAAGTTTTCCAAAAGCTATTACTTTTTTATTACGGAGTTTATACTGTTCTGTATTTATAAAGTTTGCGTTGTCAGTATTTACAATATCTATACTATTTCTGAAAAAATTGTTTTCATCCCAATTAAAAAATCCCAATGTTTTTATTTTCAATTTTTCTGTTGGATTAAAAATGGCATTTAATGAAACCAACTCTGCATTATTAAAATTTGTTCTACTGCGTTTAAAATTCAGATTATTAGGTGATAAGTTCAAGAGTGTACGTATGCTTTGATTGTCTCCAATGCTAGCAGGTTCATTCAACCTAAAAGGTCTTATAAGATTATTAATATCTCCTGTGGCATCAAAACCTATGGTATTTAAATTGGTGAAAAAGTAATATTTGTTCTTTTTACCAAAGTTCATTAAATTACTTTTTAACTCATAAAAATTATCGTTACCCAAACTAGCTTCTATGGTACCAAACCAAATATGTTTCGCATCATCTTTTAATTTTAAATTTAAAGCAACTTTATCACTTTCTTCAATATTTTTAAGCAAGCGATTATTAGAATAATTTTCTAAAACTTCAATTTCTTTAATGGGATAAGCTGGCATATTTTTGGATAAAATTTTATAGCCTTTTTCAAATAAATCGTCACCATCAACCATTAATTTTTCAATTTCTTTGTTGCCTACTTTTATAGTGCCTTCATTATCAATTTCTAAACCTGGTATTTTTTTTAAAAGCTCTTCAACTGTTTGTTCTGTGCCATTTGAAAATATAGCAGCATTAAAAACAATAGTATCCTTTTTTACTAAAATAGCTTCGGGAGATTTTATAATAACCTCATTAAGAAAATATGGCTTTTCTATTAAAACAATAGGTGTAATAATCTCTTTTTTTTCTTTGTCAATAAATATCCTTTTTGTTTTTGATTGATAACCCATTGAGGAAAATACGAGATTGAAGCTGCCTTGAAGATTTGTTTTAATTTGGTAATTACCATTTATATCTGAATAAGAATAGGTTTGAATAGATTGTGAAACGTTATCTTTTAACACAATACTAGCAGATGAAATAGCTCCAATACTATCAGAAACATTTCCTGACAATATTGTTTGCGAAAAACAGAAATTTTTAAATATGATGAAAACTGCTAATGTAAAACCAATATTTAATCTGTTTTTATTTCCCATTCGTAAGTTATTTCCTTTTGCGAACTCCTTGCTGGTGGTGTAAATTTGAATTGGCTGTTTCTTGGTACTTTTGTTGCAATTAGTTTTTCCTTGTCTTTGTATAATTTAACTTTAAGGCTTATAAACGCTTTTAGTTCTATTACTATCTCTGCTTGAGGCTTACTTATTATTTCCTCTTTTCCCAAAGCTACTTTTTTTGCAAAAAAGTATAATTCATCTAAGTCGTCTTTAGCCTCTAATATTAAACCTGGTAAACCATTTAATTTCCATGGACCATACGGTAGCGGGATTTCGTTGGTAAACCAAACCGTATAATTTCTACCTCTGAAAGCTCCAGTAGCTTTTTGACAACTAAACTCACCGATATTTTTGGTTTCGTTTGTTAATACCCATGCAATCTCAGGTATCACTTCTTTCACTAAATATGTTTTCTTAAAAAAAGTTTGAATGCTGTAAAGTGAATCTTTTTTTTTGCTAATATAATTTTTTGGTCTAACATCCATTTCTTTCATTACAGCAACTGTAGTATTACCTTTTTCATCCTGACTATATATCTTATCAGTAATTTTATCTGTACTTTTTAACTCTATAAATAAAGAGGCTTCTGAATCAAAAACTAATGTACCCGTAGTTTCATAATTAACACCTAGATTTTTAATATAACCGTACTCGATATAACCACTATTTTGAGATTGTAAATAGGGTCCAAAAAAAAAGATAGTTATGAAGCAAATTACTTTTCCCATTCATACTTTTTTTCTATTCCTGTTCTATTCAATTTTGATCCAGAAACAGTAACCCCTTTTGGTACTCGTGATTCCATTCGTTTCATTTTTTCTTTTATCTGTGTTTCCATATCGGCAATAACTGTTTCATATTCAATAATATTCAATTGGTTGTCTTTTGTAAATTGAATATCTTTTTGATGCGGATAAATTATTTTTTTTGCACGCCAATGATGAATTGATGTATCATCTAAATTGTATAATTCTAATATCAGACCAGGAAGTCCTTTAAATTTCCAAGGCCCAAAGGGTACGCTTAATTCTTCTGAATACCAAGCTACTATTTTAGAACCTCTAAAATTTAAAGTTGCTTTTTTACACATGAAACTTCCTATTTTTTTGGTTTCAATGCTCTTTAAATCCCATTTAAAATCAGGTAGACTATCTTTTACTACACTATATACACCATTAAATACTTGTGTGAAATAGATTAGGTTTTCGTCTTGTTTCATATAATATGTTGTGGCATAAAGCTTTATGGTTTTTTGGGCTAGTATTATTTCATTATTGTATTCATCAATTTCTGTGATATTCACGTTATTTTCATTTTCAATAAGAAGGGAATCTGTTATGTAAAGTGCTTTTTCATTTGTAGCAATAAGGGTCTCTTTATTAGTAATATTACCTTTTATGACCTGATACTCCACCAAAATTTGATTGTTTTGAGAGGCTGCAATCAAACTTATTTGAAAGAAAATAATAAATATGTAAACGTTTTTCATGTTTAAAAATAAAATGTCTAAAATGCCAAAATCTAGACATTTTAGACATTGATTACTAATTTGAATTTATAAAAGAAACGTGACTTTTGGCTTTCTCTATAAAATCTGAAGCTGAACTAGCTTGTGTTGTAAAGGTCTGTTGGTAAGCATATGACATACCGTTAGGATACGTTTCGGTAATAGTTAAAGTATAGGTGCAATTACCTAATTCTTCTATTGAATTCTCCTTTGAATTGCTTAAACTATTTGAATATACAAAAGTACCTATGAACATAAAAGTAAAAACAAATAATATTTTTCTCATAATTTCTAAAATATTAAACCTGTTACCAATTTATAGAACAGGTTGATTAATAAACGTGTTTAGCTTATAATAAAGCCTTGAAGTTTTAATTTAGAAGTTTTATTGAAGTTTT
>DIAL01000145.1 GCA_002414705.1 Flavobacteriaceae bacterium UBA5079 | reverse complement strand
TTTGGAAAATCAAAATCGAACGACAAAATGCTTTTTAAATCCTTAATAAAGTTAGAAGAGTCAACAGTCGAGGTCACGATTTATTCCCGAGAATAATTTTTTATTCTTGGGAATATTTTTTTTGGGTCTGTTTTGGAAAATCAAAATCGAACGATAAAATGCTTTTTAAATCCTTAATAAAGTTAGAAGAGTCAACAGTCGAGGTCACAAAAAGCTTCACTATTTTTAGTGAGGCTTTTTTGTTTTTAAAAAACTTAAAAAAGGAAGCAGAATCTTTTTAATATAAAAGCACATTATCCCTATACTTTACCAAACAAAACTTCTCACAACATTCCATTAAAATAGCTAATTTCCGTACCTTGCAGCTCTATTTAAAAGTAAAAATATGCAAGACCCAAAAATGCTAAATTTTATTGAAGCTGTTATTGAAAATATGCCAACAGATTGGCTACGTTTAACAACCCATCGACTAGATATTTATGATGAGTCGTTAGCAAAAACGGAGTTTTTAAGCGAGTTTGAACGCTTATTTAAATCCAATAATGCTACAACATCAGCATTACGTAAATTACCAACGGCTTATGATTATATTCGCTTGGGTCATCCCTTATCCTGCGTGCTAGAATGGGGAATTGCAAACTTAAACCAGCTTGACTCTAAAAATGTCATTAGTTTTTCGTCCATGACGATTCCAATTTTGGCTATTTTAAGAACAAATTTATTGAAAAACAGAAACACCCAGATACTATATACTGGAGACTTACCAGACTGTTTTTATACGGAAACGATTAAAGATGTGTATGGTTATAATTTCGAATTAATACATATTGATAATTCCAAGGCGATTCTTGATTTTAAGGGAAGTACAATTTTTATATCCCATCAAGATACGATTGAGCAAACAATTTTAAATCCGAATATAGATTTTTACATCAATCTCCATAACCCTTTGGGTAGTATATTACTCGTAAATGGTGAACAAAACGCATCCTACATTTCGGATATTCAACATGTACGTCGTCGTGAAACCATTGCTATGACACCTGAAAATTCGCTAACAGCTTTAAAAGCATTAGTCAATAAATCGGCTTTCCCAGCAAATACAAAAAATATTGATACCAATAAAGAACTAGTTTTAAATAACATAAAACATATTACAGACACTATATCCATACCGTTGGTAGCTTCAAGTGGTTTATCTATGCAATATGCTATTATGATGGGACTCATTCACGATGCCCAAGAAAATCATACAGGTAAAGCTATCAAATTTATTGTACCACCGAATTGTTATGGTGGAACCAATGACCAAGCCAGACGTGTTGCAGATTGCTTGGATTTGGTTGAAGTTATAGATTTACCTGTAGATGGTGATAACGAAATGGTACAGAGTATTGATACCGTTTTGGAACGCATTGCCAAACAAGATGCTGTTCCGTACATTATAGCAGAAATTCCAACAAACCCACGAGTTGAAGTGCCAAACCTTGAAGACTTAAAGGCTGTATTGAGTAAAGTCCGAAAAACAGCAACGGGTGAAACAGCAATCGATCCTGTTTTTATTTTAGATCAAACCTTTTGCCCGAATGTGCACTTTTTAGGCGAAGGAGAAATTCTATCAACCGTTAGGACCATTTCCTATGCTAGTGGTTCCAAATTCCCAAGTGGCGGAAAATGTACTGCTGGATACGCTGTAGGAAACACCAAAACAGAAGCGTTAATGGATAAGATAGCGAAGCATTTGATGCTTTGTGATAACGAAGCAACCGCATTGCAATATGAGTTGCTTGCTGAACAATTACCGTCTATGAATAAACGGATTGCAGATGCTTATGTGAATACCCGAGAATTTGTAAACTTTATCCACGACGTTTTACCTGAAGCGAAAATTAATTTCGTGTCAGATGACTTGGCAAAACAAAGCTTTACACCTTCCGTGTTTTCATTAGATTTACCTACAGAAGGAAATACTGCTGAAGAAAAAGAAGTACATAAACGCACTTTAAATTTGAAGCTAATCAACCTAATGATAACTGAAATCCCAGAAGAAAGTAAGTTTTGTGTGAGTTATGGTCAATTAAAAGGTTGTTATTGGACCATTCCAGCAACATCAACCCAAGGCACTACCAAGGAAGGCGATAAAGATTATATTGTACGTGCTTCCTTATCTGGTAATATGGATTTGGAGCGTCATAAAGCCGTGTTTTTGGATTTTGTTAAGAACATGTAAGATAATCGTATTCTTGTGAACATTAACATTCCGACAAAGGAGAAATCTCAATTATCAGATTTTAAGATTCTTCACTTCACATACTTCATTCTGAATTACAAAACCAAAAAAGCCCAAACATAAGTTTGGGCTTTTTTGGTTTCTAGACGGACTAAATGCTTATAATAAAGTTACTTCAACGTTTTAATTCCCATATTATACAAAGTAAACGCTTGGATATCTACTTGCTCGTTTATGGTTGCTTCTGTTGATTTCCCGGCACCATGCCCTGCATTCACCTCAATTCTAATTAAGGTTGGATTCGTTCCTGTTTGCTTGTCCTGTAATTCAGCAGCAAATTTAAAACTATGTGCTGGTACTACGCGATCATCATGATCACCAGTTGTTACTAAAGTTGCTGGATATTCGATACCTGATTTTACGTTGTGAACTGGTGAATATCCTTTAATATATTCAAACATCTCTTTACTTTGTTCCGATGTTCCATAATCAAACGCCCAACCTGCTCCTGCTGTAAACGTATGGTAACGTAACATATCTAAAACACCTACTTGTGGAATGGCAACCTTCATTAAATCTGGACGTTGCGTCATGGTTGCTCCTACTAATAATCCGCCATTAGATCCGCCTTTTACAGCTAAATAATCTGATGATGTATAGTTTTCTTTGATTAGGTATTCGGCTGCTGCAATAAAATCGTCAAATACATTTTGCTTTTGCATTTGCGTGCCAGCATTATGCCATTTTTTTCCATATTCACCACCACCACGTAAATTAGCAACAGCGTACACACCACCATTTTCTAACCAAACGGCATTTGCAATACTGAATGAAGGCGTTAAACTAATATTGAATCCTCCATAAGCATACAACATGGTTGGTTTTTTTCCGTTTAATTCGGTGCCTTTTTTATACGTGATAATCATCGGTACTTTGGTACCATCTTTTGATGTGTAAAATACTTGCTTCGACTCAAAGTCATCCGATTTAAAATCGATATCTGGTTTTTGATATACAGAAGATTCTCCAGTTTCAGGATTATAAGCATAAATAGTTCCTGGAGACGTATAGTTTGTAAACGAGTAGTAAAGCGTTGTCGCTTCTTTTTTACCTCCAAAACCACCAACAGATCCAATTCCTGGCAATTCAACATCGCGTACTAATGTACCATCAAAATTGTATTGTTTAACAACCGAAACGGCATCTTTCATATATTCTGCAAAAATATATCCTGCACCTTTTGATACAGATAAAACATTTTCGGTTTCTGAAATGACATCTTCCCAATGAGCTTGTTCAAATTTATTTAAATTAAATTTTACAATGCGTTTATTTGGTGCTTCAAAATCAGTCACTACAAAAAATGTAGAACCGTCATTATTAATCACATTACTACTACTTTCAAAATCAGCAACCACTTTTACAACAGGTTTATTGTTGCGTAAATCTTTAATGTATAATTCATTACCGTAGGTGGAATTTGCTGCGGTAATTACCAAATAATTTTCATCTTCGGTTACAGAACCACCTACATAACGACGTTTTTCCGTATCACCAAAAACTACTTTATCATCACTTTGAGCTGTTCCTAATTTATGGTAAAATAAACGGTGTTGATCCGTTTTTGCTGATAATTCGCTGCCTTTTGGTTTCTCATAGCTCGAATAATAAAATCCTTCGTTTTTGTACCAAGACATATCGCTGAATTTCACATCAATAATGGTATCTCCTATAATTTCTTTGTTTTCAGTTTTCAGGACAATAATTTTTCGCCAATCGCTTCCACCTTCGGAAATGGCATAGGCTGCCATAGATCCATCTTTGGTAAAACTTAAACCTCCTAAAGATGTTGTGCCTTCTTTTGAAAACGAATTCGGATCTAAAAAGATGTCTTCATTTCCGTCTTTATCTTTTCTATATAAAACCGATTGATTTTGAAGTCCGTCATTTTTATAGAAATAGGTGTAATCACCTTCCACAAATGGCGCTGAAATTTTTTCATAATTCCATAGTTTTTCCATGCGTTATTTTAACTTACTACGGAAAGGAATTTGATTAAGATAATCAAACGTAACTTCATTTTGGGCTTTTACCCAAGCTTTAGTATCCTCTGCATAATCATCTTCTAACCAACGATATAGGTCTTGAACTGGAGTTTCAAAATAGGTGTCTACGGTATCTACCTTTTTAGTTTCTGGGTAGCTTAAAATCATAGTAACATCTTCATTTTCGGATTTATTTTGGTCATCTTTACAAGCTAGAACTGTGGTAAGTGCCAAAACGCATATTAGTGATTTCCTCATAGTATTTTTGGTTTATTTAAGTAAACATCAAAAATAAGGGTTTTAATTGTTAAGTAATGTTAAAGAGAAGATGGCAAGCCAATTTTTTTACTCTGGGTATTCTATTCGTAGATGATAAATATTGGTCAGTTTCTGCTTCAAAACCTTTTTAATAGATTGAATTTCCTTAAACGTTATATTCGCATTTAGAAACTGATCATCGTTCATTTGCTTATTTAAAATGGTTTCCACAAACTCGTCGATTTTTGTCGACGTTGGTTCTTTTAAACTCTTGGAAGCTGCTTCAACGCTATCACACATCATTAAGATAGCTGTTTCTTTACTGAAAGGTTTGGGTCCAGGATACATAAAGTCTTCTATTTCCAATTGGTCATTCATCTCCTTTTCTTTCATATAAAAATAATAGACAACACTTGTTCCGTGATGGGTTCTAATAAAATCGATAACACGGTCTGGGAGATTGTTTTTTCTGGCTATTTCAATCCCATCAATCACATGATTAACGATAATTCTAGCACTTTCCGTTGGTGATAATTCATCATGCGGATTAATTCCAGTCGATTGATTTTCAGTAAAATAGGTTGGATTTTTCATTTTACCAATATCATGATACAAAGCGCCAACACGCACTAACATGGCATTGGCTCCAATTTCATTAGCAGCAGCTTCCGCTAAATTGGCTACGTTTAAAGAATGATGAAACGTACCAGGAGCTTTGTTGGATAATTCTTTTAGCAACTTGGTATTGGTATCTGATAATTCTAGTAAGGATACATCCGAGACTAATCCGAAGAGTTTTTCGTAAGCATAAATTAAAGGTTGCACAAATAAAGTGGCTAATCCACACAGCACAAACATCCCAAAAGTTTCCCATTTTAAGGTTTCCACGCTACCTTCATGAATAACGAAAAACGCAAAATAGGCAACAATATAAATTAAAGTAATTTGTCCAACAGAGATAAATAAATTAGCGCGTTTGTATAATTCTGAAACGGTTAAAATAGTAACAATTCCAGCAATAATTTGAAGGAACATATACTCGTAACTATTGGGTACTACTAGTCCTAATAACAAAACAGTTAGAACGTGTGTAAACAAGCCCAAACGCGCATCAAAAAAGGCTTTTAGCACCAATGGTAAAATGCAAATTGGCACGACATAAATGTATTGCGAATTATAGTTAACAACCAACGTGGTGATTAAAACCATAAACGCCACATTGAAGAATATAAAGGTAACTTTTACATTATTCTCAAAAACTGACATGCGGTATTTTCGTAGAAACAAGAGCAACATAAGTAAAGCTAAAGCAACTAATAGCGTGTAAGCAAAAACAATCCATAAATAATTGGATTTGTTCCAGACTTGCGACTCGTACTCGGATTCCAACGATTTTAATATTTGGAATTTAGCACCTTCTACTACTTCACCTTTTGAAATTATTAACGTTTCGCGTTCAACACTGCCACGTGTAAAGGATATTTTGTCAAGCTCTTCTTGAAGCACACGAGAAGAAAACTCTTTATTATATTCTAGATTAGGTTCTACTAAATCGAAAAACAATGATGTAAATTCATTTTTATAAGGCACCAAATTGTTGCTTTCAATAACTTTTATAATAATTTCGGACAGCTGGCTTTCTTTAACTAAATTAACAAACTGGGTTTGTTCCTTTTCAACACGACCTTCTAAAATAATCACTTTTTTGGTGTCCGTGTAGTTGTAATCTTCATTTAAAACACCAAAATGATAGAGTTTATCAATAATATTAGTTCCAGCATCCTTTAAAGCGTTTTGTTTATAAACGGAAATAGAATCTGGAAAAACCGATTTAAATTCACGTTCAAAATTATTTGTAATCGTATTAGGAACGGAAGCATCTAAATTAAAATACAAAGGCACAGCGTCCTTAATATCTTGTTTTTCAGCAGTTATTTCAGCATCGGTTTTCTTAATAGCAAAATTGAAAGGTGCATATAAATTTTCAGACTGCCATGGTTTTCCTTTTTCGAAATTGTATTTAAATTTACCACTTTTAGGAAATAAATACACGATTAAAAATGTGGTACACATAAAAAGTAACACCTTATAAGCTAAAGAATGATTTCTGTATAGTGTATTTATAAAGTCTTTCATAGATTGAAGAAATATTTTCAAATGTAGTAAAATATAGTCGAAAATTATGATTGTATAAAATGCTAATCATTCTACATTCTATTAAAAAATGATTAATTTT
Source organism: Flavobacteriaceae bacterium UBA5079 (assembly GCA_002414705.1). GTDB lineage: Bacteria > Bacteroidota > Bacteroidia > Flavobacteriales > Flavobacteriaceae > Algorimicrobium. The sequence goes on along the minus strand of DIAL01000145.1, from coordinate 4,825 downwards.
GTGACATTAAAAAAATAAACGTAAAAAACATGAGTAAAGAAGTCGTAATTGTATCAGCAGCCAGAACACCAATTGGTAGTTTTTTAGGATCCCTTTCAACTATTCCTGCACCTCGTTTAGGTGCTGTAGCTATAAAAGGTGCTTTAGATAAAATAAATTTAAAGCCAGAATTAGTTCAAGAAGTTATTATGGGTCATGTTGTTCAAGCTGGAGCTGGTCAAGCACCAGCAAGACAAGCGGCAATTTATGCAGGTATTCCAAATACGGTTCCTTGTACAACTATTAACAAGGTTTGCGCATCTGGAATGAAAGCCGTTATGCAAGCTGCTCAAGCTATTTCTTTAGGCGATGCTGATATTGTAGTTGCAGGTGGAATGGAAAATATGAGTTTAATTCCGCATTATTTATATGCTAGAACAGGAACAAAATTTGGACCAGCTAAAATGGAAGATGGTATGCAGCGTGATGGATTAGTAGATGCTTATGACCAAAATGCCATGGGAGTTTGTGCAGATGCATGTGCTACAGAATATAACTTTACGCGTGAAGATCAGGATGCGTATGCTATTCAGTCCTATCAACGTTCTGCTGCTGCGTGGGAAGCAGGGAAATTTGACAATGAAGTGGTTCCTGTTGAAGTTCCTCAACGTCGTGGTGATGCATTAGTTGTTGCCAAGGATGAAGAATTTACTAATGTGAAATTAGAAAAAATACCTGCTTTACGTCCTGCTTTTACTAAAGACGGAACAGTTACAGCTGCAAATGCCTCTACGATTAATGATGGTGCTGGAGCCATAGTTTTAATGAGTCGCGAGAAAGCTGAAGAATTAGGATTAAACGTATTAGGAACCATAAAAAGTTATGCAGATGCTGCTCATGAACCGGAATGGTTTACAACAGCACCAGCAAAAGCCCTACCAAAAGCGTTAAATAAAGTAGGTATGAGCATTAAAGATGTTGATTTCTTTGAATTTAACGAAGCGTTTTCAGTGGTTGGTTTAGCAAACATGAAAATTCTAGGATTAGACGATTCTAATGTAAATGTAAATGGTGGAGCCGTTTCTTTAGGTCATCCACTAGGATGTTCAGGTGTTCGTATTTTAATTACCTTATTAAATGTTTTAGAACAAAACAATGCAAAAATTGGTGCAGCTGCTATTTGTAATGGTGGTGGTGGTGCTTCGGCAGTTATTATAGAAAGAAACTAATACGCTACTTTTTTGCATGCAATACGGAATTTGTAATTTAAGCATTGTTCCTTTACGATTGGAACCTAGTGATACAAGCGAACTTGTGTCGCAAGTATTGTATGGCGATTATTTTAAGGTACTTGAAAAACGTAAGTTTTGGAGTAAAATCCGATTAGGTTTTGACACTTATGAAGGTTGGATTGACAACAAACAGTACGCTGAAATCACAGAAGAAGATTACAAAAAAATACATCAAGAAACGCCAATTCTTTCAACCGATTTAGTGGAATTTATTGAAGATGGCGATAATCAGTTATATCCAATCCCTTTGGGCTCTTGTCTTAACGGATTGGGTTTGTTACAGCATACGCATGATGGACATGCGGTTAGTGAAGTTTTTCCAAAGGCGCATATATTAAAAAATGCCTTTACCTATTTAAACGCGCCTTATCTTTGGGGAGGAAAAACACCTTTTGGAATAGATTGCTCTGGATTCACCCAAATGGTTTATAAACTTAATGGTTATAAATTATTCAGAGATGCCTCACAACAAGCTAAACAAGGTGAAGCTTTAAGTTTTATTGAAGAAAGTGATCCAGGCGATCTAGCTTTTTTTGATAATGACGAAGGACAAATAGTTCATGTTGGTATTATTATGCCAGACAATTTTATCATTCATGCACATGGAAAAGTTCGAATTGACAGACTAGATCATTCTGGAATTTATAATGTAGATAAACGAATGCACACGCATAAGTTGCGTGTTATTAAACGGATTATTGAGGAATAGTTATAATTAAAAGTTATAAAAAAATGCCACTGAAATTCAGTGGCATTTTTTTATAAGTCAGTTAAAGACATTAGGACTATCCGCCTAAAGCATCTACTTTAGCTTTCATTTGTTTGTACTTTTCAGTTTCTGCAATTGCACTGTATATATTCATAAGTGTTTTAGATACTTCTAAATCTTCTGAATCAACTTCTAAAACCGCTTCCAAATAAGGAATAGCTTCTTTATAAAGTTCTTTACGTGCTGCCTTTAATTCATCATATCTTTTATTGTCTTTTGCAGATGTACCTAAACTATTCATTTCCTCAATAAGTCCAGCTTCTTCACCTAATATTAATGCCGCAATATTTGTATGAGCATTAGTGTATTTAGGATCCAGTTCAATAACCTTATTGTAATATTCTTTAGCTTTTTCTTTATAACCAGCTTCAGCAGAAAGGACTCCTAAATTATAAAACAAGTCTACATTTTCTGGGTCTAATTCAATGGCTTTTTCAATAAGAACCTTGTACTCCTCCTTTTCACCTAATTTGTATTGTAAATTAGCTTCGGTTAAAATAATATTAACATCTGTTGGATATTGTTCACGAGCTTGTTTTATAGCTTCTAATGCTTCTTCCGTTTTTCCTAAATTCACGTAAATAAAGGCAATGTTTTTGGTTATTTCACCTGATCTTGATTCTGTATTACGATCACCTGGTTTAATATATTCGCCAGATTTTAAATATAAATCACGCGTTCTTTTATCAAAGACTTCTTCTTCTCCAGTCTGCTTATTAATGGCATAATACTCTTTTGTAATACCTGTATAACCTAGTTTATTTAGTTCTAAATAATGTTCTAGCGCTTCTTCCATTTCTTGAGCACTTACAGCACTTACAGCAGCATAGTAAAGATAGGTTGTGTCCCTAGGAGCAACGCGGTATAATTGCTCAAACTTCTTTCCAGCCTCCGCAAAGTTGTTAGCTGTATATAAACTATTTGCTTTTGTTAAAAGCTCATTCTCTATAGTCGTTTTTAGTTGAGAAGATTCTGAACCATAGTCACTTCCAACCATAACCAAACTCTGGATGGCTTTGTTTAAATCAGTATCATTTGCAGTACCTTTAGCATACAAAGCTTCTGCAACTAATAAATGATATTGGGATTTTTGTTTATCATCCATTGCAGACATCATGGATTCTGCTTGACTTAATGCTGATTTGGCTTCAGCATAATTACTATTTTTTATTGCTTTTTCAGCCGTACGTAACTCTTTTTTTTGAGCAAAAGAAACAGTACTTACTAGAATTGCCAATGCAACTAAAATTGGGTTTTTCATTTTTTATTATAATTAATTATCATTATTTAATTCGTCTTCTTCGTTATCAAGATTTGTACCACTATCAGTATCTGTTGTAGTATCTACGATGTTACCCTCTTCGTCTAAAACAACATCATCAGCATCTTCGTTTTCATCTTTCATAACTTTAGCTACAGCAGCAATTGAGTCGCTACCTTTTAAGTTAATTAGTCTAACACCTTGTGTTGCACGACCCATAACACGTAAATCAGCGACAGCCATTCGAATGGCAATTCCTGATTTATTAATAATCATTAAATCTTCTTCATCTGTTACAGACTTAATAGCTACTAAATGACCCGTTTTTTCAGTTATAGAAATAGTTTTAACACCTTTTCCACCTCTGTTGGTAATTCGGTAAACAGCTTCTCCATCTTCTGGATCATCAATATACGTTCGTTTTCCGTATCCTTTTTCAGAAACCACTAATACAGATTCTTCTTGGGGATTTTCAATAGCAATCATACCAATAACTTCATCAGTTTTCTCATCTTGCAAACGAATACCTCTGACACCTGAAGCATTTCTACCCATTGGTCTGGTTTTAGCTTCTTCAAAACGAATAGCTTTTCCAGATTTTAAGGCTAACATTACTTGACTGTTTCCAGTAGTTAATTTTGCTTCTAGTAATTCATCATCTTCCTTAATGGTAATAGCATTAATACCATTAGTTCTTGGTCTAGAATACTGCTCTAATGATGTTTTTTTAACTTGACCTTTTTTGGTTGCCATAATAACATAATGGCTATTAATGTAATCTTCATCTTTTAAATCTTGCGTACATATAAAAGCTTTCACTTTATCATCCTGCTCAATATTTATAAGGTTTTGAATAGCGCGACCTTTGGATGTTTTACTTCCTTCTGGAATTTCATAAACACGCATCCAGAAACATTTTCCTTTTTGAGTAAAGAATAACATGTATTGGTGATTAGTACCTACAAATAAATGCTCTAAAAAGTCCTCATTTCTGGTTGTAGATGCTTTCTGCCCAACACCACCTCTATGTTGTGTTTTGTACTCTGTAAGTGATGTTCTTTTAATATAACCAGCATGTGAAATGGTAATAACCACTTGCTCATCTGGAATCATATCTTCAATACTTAAATCACCTCCAGCATATTCAATAACAGAACGACGTTCATCGCCATATTTATCTTTAACAACTAATAATTCATCTTTAATGATTTCCATACGACGTTCTTTTTTCTCAAGAATGTCTTTTAAATCGTCAATGGTAACCATTAAATCGTCATATTCTGCACGTAATTTATCTTGCTCTAATCCAGTTAACTGACGCAAGCGCATTTCTACAATGGCTTTTGCCTGAATTTCAGATAATTTAAAACGTTCAACTAATTTTTCACGAGCTTCATCTGCATTAGATGAAGCGCGTATTAGCGCAATAACTTCATCAATATTATCAGAAGCTATAATTAAACCTTCAAGAATATGAGCGCGTTCTTCTGCTTTACGTAGCTCGTATGTAGTTCTGCGTACAAC
>DIAL01000170.1:13021-17928 GCA_002414705.1 Flavobacteriaceae bacterium UBA5079 | reverse complement strand
AAAAACTTACGTGCAGGATTTCTAAAATTTGGTAAAAAGGATGTGGGAAGTAGACATAAAACAGAGGTTATAACCGAAGAAACACTCGCAAATTATCAGGAACAATTAAAACAACTCATTTTAGAAATCTGTAATATAGAATTCCCTTTTACCGAAAAACCTACTTAACACATTTTTAGTATCTTACAGTAAATTATCTATAAGATAACATGTGTATGTTTACTGTTAAAGTAGAAAAAGATATAATCACTCATTGCGAAACCGTTGTTAAAAAACATAACTTCGGAAAACGATTTACAGCAAATGGCACCAAAACACAACAACTTACTGGTATTATTGGACAATCTGTAATCATGTCCTTTTTTAATTTAGGTAAGGTTGATGGTTCTGGTGGTTGTGACAATGGAGTGGATTTAATTGTAAACAAAAAAAACATTGATGTAAAAACCATGGGACGCACTACAGATGTTAGAAAAAGTTACACAAACAATTTTTTAAAACTTCAAGACTACTTTAAAACAGATATTTATATTTTTTGTAGTTACCATAAAATAAAACAAGAACTGACCGTTTGTGGCTGGATACCTAAAACAGATTTTATAGAAAAAAGACGCTTCTTCCCAAAAGGAACTATAAGAACACGCACCAATAATACGAAATTTAGAACCTTTGCCGATTTATTTGAAATTGATAATTGCCATTTAAATGACATATTGAGTATTGAAGATTTAAGGCAACAACTAAACGCATAAAGAAAAATTAATGATAAAAAAGAATCTTGTTCTCCATAGAAACGAACAAAAACCTATAGTTTGGGATGCCTATTTTAATAAGACAGATAAACCAAAACATTTGGTTATTTTTTGTCATGGATATAAAGGATTTAAAGATTGGGGAAGTTGGAATTTGGTAGCTGAAACTTTTATGAAAGCGAATTTCTTTTTTGCGAAATTCAACTTTTCACACAATGGCGGAACAGTTGAAAAACCGATAGATTTTCCAGATTTAGAGGCTTTTGCAGAAAACAACTATAGCAAAGAGTTATACGATCTTGGAAATTTAGTAGATTTTTTACTTTCAGAAGATAATCCCTATAATAAAGAGATTAACAAAAAGAAAGTAACCCTTATAGGTCATTCTAGAGGTGGCGGCATTGCTACTATATTTGCGTCCGAGAATTCAAACATAAAAAACCTAATTACTTGGGCTAGTGTTTCCGATTTTTCTAAAAGAACAGCAACAATTAGCGATTTAGAACACTGGAAAAAAGATGGCGTAAAATATGTTTTAAACGGAAGAACCAAACAACACATGCCTCATAATTATCAATTTTATGAAGATTTTAAAGCCAATGAAACCCGATTAAATATTGAGCTAGCAACCAAAAAAATAGCCATCCCACATCTTATTATTCATGGAGATATGGATCCATCTGTCTCCTTTAATGAAGCAAAATCATTACATACTTGGAACCCAAAAAGTGTTTTATTACCAATTGAAAACACGAATCATGTTTTTGACTCAAAACATCCTTGGGAAAAGGACCAACTTCCAGAAAAGTTAAAAAATGTAGTAATAAAAAGTATGGATTTTATAAAATAAAAGAGCCTCTATAAAAATATAAAGACTCTATTTAAATTGTGGAGAATATCGGAGTCGAACCGATGACCTCTACGCTGCCAGCGTAGCGCTCTAGCCAGCTGAGCTAATCCCCCAAAACGACTAAATTTAATGGTTTAGACTTGCCAAATTTCGTTTTTTTTTTTTGAATATATCCTAACTTTTTAAGATTTAATCATTTTTCTAGTAAAACTATCATTCCCAATTTTTAAAACAACAAAATACAAACCTGTTGAAAAAGTTGAAACATTAATTTGTGTTGTCAGTTTTTTAACGGGTTGTGTTTTTATAATATGACCAAAAGCATTGTAGATTGTGATGCTATTTATAGGTTTACTACTCGTAATATTCAAAAACTGATGAGCAGGTAATGGATACATTTTAAAACTAGTTTCAACAATAGATTCTGAAGATAATGTATTGCATGCTGATAAATCTGGATTTATTTCAATAGGCAAACCTGGCGTTATATCACGATTATTAAAAGCAGCATAGTCTGTTGCATATTTTGTGGCTCTGAAAACCAAATTACCGCTTGGTATGTCTCCTTGGTTTAAAATTCCTAAATTAACAATAGGACTCACATAATCCCAAACTACATTTTCTTCGTCATCAATTTCAAAAAAATGTCCAGAATCACCATCACAAATTAAAATATGTCCATTTGGTAGCATTTGAGCACCAGAAACAATGGGCGAATAAAAACTTCCAGGCATTGCTTGATTGTAATAGGTGTAATCTGGTTGTTGAGGGCTGTACGCTTGTCCATCTAATAATTCATATAAACCACTTTCAGTAACTGGTGGCGACAAAATAAACACTTCAGAAAAACTAGGTGTTCTTTGAGCACCATTATTAAATATCATTAATTTCCCTTCTTCTGGTAATCCTTCAGGAATCCAATGCGGAAAGTGCTGTCCAAATAGTTTTTGAGAAGTAGTTGTACCCATATTATAGGCTTCCGGATTTCCCCAACGGTATAAAAAATCGCCACCTTTATTATATATACCTCCTGAATTGGATGCTGCTATTGCAGATGTTTCTGTATGTTCAATAATATAAATTTCACTTAATAACCTAGAGCTTAATATAATTTGTTTTAAACTTTGGTTGTATTGAATAGAATTAAAATGCAACCAATTAGCAATTGGCGGATTTTCGTTCAAGTAATTAACATTAAGACGTTCAGGATGTCCAGATATGTTACCAAAATTAGGTTTAGAGCTATCGAAATCCTGAATAAGGTGATCCTTAATATTCCAAATCCAAACAATATTAGCACTGCTTTCACCTTGTGGCTCAATTTCTATAATCTGTTCATTATATAAATTAGCAACTATATTTTCTGGAGCTCGCCCTAAATCTAGAGCTTGTTGATTAGATAATTTTGTAACGGCTAATGCTAAAATATGGCCATTTGGTAGCGGATAAAAATCATGATGTAAACGTTTATTATTGTCTGAATAATCAAAACTCCACGTTAAATTTCCGTCCCAATCAAATTTTTCTATCCGACCTGAAACACCACCAAATGTAATATTGGAGTTGTTTAATGTAGCCGAACGTAATAAGGAACCATCTTCTAATAAATACACAACACCAATGGTATTATATTGGCTTGTCCATTCGTTAATACGTTGTCCGCAGTTATCTATTAAATATGTTTTTTTGCCAAAAGAGAATAAGGTATAACCAGAAAAAGCATCGTTTGAGTTCACGATAGTTCCAACCGTATTTTGACTAAATCCGAAATTTAAAAAAAGGCATAACAAAAAAGGTAACCCATAATATTTCATAACTCTTGCTTATTTTTAATGCGATTGCTTTTTAAAACAAAAGCACATACACCGAAATGACGATGTATGTGCTATTATAATTTGTGTGAAAGCTATTTTATTGCTTTACAAAGCGTTTTACAATAACACCTGTAGCCGTTTTAATTTTAATAATATAAACGGAGGTTTGTAGGTTGCTTGTATTAATTTCTAAAGAATCTTGGGTGTTACTAATAGTGTTATTTATTACTACACGACCATGTAAATCATAAACTTGTAAACTATTAATTTTGACATTTGAATTATTTTTAATGCTTAATGTGTTTCCAACTGGATTTGGGTATAACATAATGCTATTATCTATATCAAATTGAGTGGTACTTAACGTACTGCAATAATCATTTGTATCCGTAACAGTAACTAGTGCGGTAGCTGTACTTTCGTTCCCTGAATTATCCGTGGCTGTTAAAGTTACAGAAACATCCTGCCCTAAATCTGCACAGGTAAAAGTGTCTCTGTCCAATGTTAATGTTAATAGTGGTCTTGGTACAACATTTTTTCCAACAGCTATGCCAGTAACGCCACCAAAATTACCCGTAGCAATAATTTGTGGATTTATTGGTGAACCATCAGCTATCGTTTTAAAAACAGTATCTTCTGGTTCATAGTAATCACCACCAGTAAACACAAAATACAATTCACTCGTTGAGGATACAAAATCAAGTACTATCATGTCTGCAGGTACCTCTGATCCATCTAAAAATTGAAAAGGTGTTTCAGTACCATTAGTTAAAGCTGTATAGATACTATTATCATCTTCGTTAATCCAAAACAGACGTTGATTTACAGTATCCATTGTAATACTTCTACCTGGATTTGTTACTGGAAATTGATTTGCAACCAAACCTGTTCCATCTGTATTTATTTTTCCGATACCGTCTTCTGAAAGAAAATATAATACCTGATTAGCAACATCCAGAGTAACACTAAAAATACTGGTATTAGAAACCATGACAGTTGGAGATGGTGCACCTATGGTTTGTTTGTATAAACCTGCAAATGTTGCTATATAAACAACTTGCGTTGTATTATCTATTTCGAAATCTAAAGTTGCATTTTCACTAGCTTCACCTACAAAAGTCTCCATAGGGGAACCGCCATTTAAAGGTGTAGACATTACAAAGTTAGAATTACCAAAACCACCTGCAACATATACAGTTCCTGTAAGTTCATTAACTTCTAGACCACCATAGTTTGAAGGGTAAAAAGCACCTCCATAGAAGCCAACTACAGACCAATCTACTGCTATTTCTTGGGTTGTTACATTTTCACCTGGGGTTATTGACCATAATTTGTTAGTCTGTCCGCCTGACAAATAAATTGGGTTTGTACCTCCTGCTGAAGATGAGCAATTATCATTAGATCCAAAATCAATTTCTTGTGCTGTAATAACGGCATTACCCATTTCATCTAAATCCACACTAATATTTTGTGTTACTGCAACTGGGTTTA
>DIAL01000170.1:7022-12948 GCA_002414705.1 Flavobacteriaceae bacterium UBA5079 | reverse complement strand
ACTGCAACTGGGTTTAAAATGTCACCTCCAACCGTTAATTCAAAAGTTGTCTGACTTATTCCTGCAGCTTCATCTGTTAAGGTAACAGTTATTGTTACTACACCTTCAGCACCCATTTCTGGAATAATATTTAGTGTTTTTACTGCATCTGTTCCAGACACAGAAATATTAACATCTGTTACTAAAAGTGGATTGCTAGATGTAGCTATAAGTATTAAATTTTCTGCACTTGTTTCTATATCAGATGTTGTTACAGGCACCGTGTAAACATCTAAAGCGTCACAAAAACTAACATCATCAATCGTTTCTATTTGCGGATCCTGATTAATGTATGTAAAGCTAGAAAGCGCGTTCGTTCCTCCAAAAGTTGTTACACTAATATCTCCTGATAATCCAGGACCAACAGTTACGGTTATTTGTGTTGGAGAGTCTACCGTAAACGTTTCAACAGGAACACCACCTATAGTTACAGCGGTAGTTCCGTTTAAATTTTCACCAGTTATAACAACAGTATCACCATAAGTTCCAGTTGTTGGTAAAAAAGTATTTATAACAGGAACCAAGGCAACACTATAGGTCTGCAAATCACTATAAGATAAAGCAAAGCCAGTTGTTGGACCTGTAAAAGCTATAGCTCTGTATGATAAGAATCTATCTGAAGACAACGTGTTTTCTTGTGTCCAAGTGGCACCACCATCAGTAGTATGAAGAATTGTACGCTCATTACCAACAGCCCAACCGTTATTTGCATCTACGAAAAAGATGTCATTTAAATCTGGGGAATTAGATGTTTGCTCTCTAACACTTACCCATGTTGAACCTGCATCTGTAGTTTTCTTGATAACACCGTCTTGACCGCAAACAAATGCTGTATTATCATCTACAAAATGAATAGAATTGTGAGTGGCAAAAGGAGTTCCTGCATCAAGTGGTAACCAAGTTGTTCCGCCATCTGTAGTTTTATAAATATAATTTATACTACCTACAAAATATCCAACGGTTTCAGATGTAAAATAAATTTCACTAAATACACCACCTGTTGGTAAAAAACGTGTCCAATTTAGACCTCCATCTACAGTACTGTAAATATAGTTAAACCCTGAAGCCCAACCTTTGGTTTCTGATATAAAGAAAATATCAAAAACACGTATTCCAGTAGCAACCGCGGTCCAGGTTGTTCCACCATCGGTTGTTTTTAGCATTGTACCATCATTTCTGCCAATCCATCCTGTATTGGAGTCAAGAAAAAACATTGAAATGTGTGTTTCATTAGAATCAATACCCTGTAAATTAGGTACGACTTCCCAGTTTTGGGATTGTACTCCTAAACTAGAAAATAATAAAAAAAGTAAAAATAAATTTAATGAAAAGGCGTATCCTTTTATTCGAGTAGTTTTCGAAATCATATAAGTAGGTATAAAGTTTAATTAGCAAATAAAGAGAATATATTATAAGCAAAATATTTTTTAGTCAGACACCTGTTACGTGTAGACCAAACATAATTAACTGTCGACTAAAATAAATCTGTTTTTCGAAAAATCATTTACTTCAAACCACTTAACACTAAAACAGGCAAGGTGTTACTCTGAAAATCTTTCTTCAATATGGTGTTCTTCTCCCAAAGTTTAGAGAAAAATCCGCGTTTACGCCTTACAACACATAACATATCTGGATCATTATCCTTGTAATGTTCTAAAACACCTTGGAATGTAGTCGCATTTTCAGTTTTGGTTGTATTGGTAATTAATTTTGTTAAATCCAGACTTACTTCAAAATCACCCTCGTTATAAAATGGTGTTTTAACCAATAGTAAATTTACTATGGAGCGGAATTGGTTTTTTATAGATATTAAGGGTTCTAAAGCAGATTCTTTTTTTATAATAGCCGACTTTAGAGCCACTAAAATATATACAATAGGTTTAAAACTTAAACCTTCTGGTACTATTAACGCTGGAATATTAGTTTGTTTAATAATTTTCCCAGACGTTTTTCCAAGATATACTTCGTCACGTAAAGAATTGGTACGCGGCTCAATCATAATTAAATCAATATCCAACGAATGACAAACTAATTCTAACGTATCTACTAATTTTCCTTTAAATGATTTCACAATAACCTCAACACCTTTTGTGTCTATTTTAGCTACATGCGATTTCAAAAATTCATAACTTTCACGCTCTAAAATATGATCAATTTTTATCATGGTTCCTGCTTTAGAGTACACGTTATAAACTTGAACTACATAAATTTTCGCACCAAAAGCTTTGGCAAAATCTACAGCATATTGTAAATGGCTAACCGCATTTTTGGACGATCCTACTGGTACTAAAATATTCTTCATGTTGAAAAAATTATAACTAATTTAGGTGCAAATTTACGCTTTTATTATGATTAGAAAAGGAACTAGTGAAGATATTGATACGATTTTAAAAATAACAAAAGACTGTGCTATTGATATGGTTTCTAAAAACATACACCAATGGAATTCTCAGTATCCAAATAGAGCCGCATTTGAAAATGACGTTTCTAGAAACGAATTATATGTTTTAGAAGAAGAAACAATAATAGGTTGTATCGTTATCTCTTCTTACATGGACACCGAGTATCAAGACATATCTTGGTTAACACCAAACAGCAACAACTTGTATATTCATAGACTTGCCATTCACCCTAATTATCAGAGAACTGGTTTAGCACAAAAACTTATGAAATTTGCTGAAGACTTTGCAATTAAAAATGAATTTATATCCATAAGGTTAGATACTTTTTCAAAAAACGCCAGAAACCAAAAGTTTTACGAACTTCGCAATTACAAGAAATTAGGAGCTATTTATTTTCCTAAGCAAAGTGAATATCCCTTTTTCTGTTACGAATTTGTCCTGTGAGCACAAACATAAGTTTAAAACATATAAACAAATTAGCCATTCCAGCATTAATTGCTGGTGTAGCTGAACCCATTTTATCTATTACAGATACAGCTATTGTTGGTAATATTTCAGAACACGCTACAGAATCATTAGCAGCTGTTGGTATAGTAGGCACTTTTATTTCTATGCTTATTTGGGTTTTAGGACAAACCCGAAGCGCCATTTCATCCATTGTTTCGCAGTATGTTGGAGCCGATAATTTAGACAAGGTAAAAAACTTACCAGCTCAAGCTATTTTTATAATTACATCCTTAAGCATTCTTATAATTCTAGGAACCTACCCGTTTGCCGAAAATATTTTTAAACTCTACAATGCATCCAATATAATTTTAGATTATAGCATAGAATACTACCAAATTCGTGTATTTGGATTTCCGTTTACCCTATTTACTATTGCCATTTTTGGCACATTCAGAGGACTTCAAAACACCTATTACCCAATGATTATTGCTATTGTTGGAGCCAGTGTTAATATTGTGTTGGATATCATTTTAGTTTATGGAATTGAAGGGTATATTCCAGCCATGAATATTAAAGGAGCAGCTTATGCAAGCATTATTGCACAAATGTTTATGGCTGCCATTTCAGCCTATTATCTTTTAACAAAAACAGCTATTCCTTTACGTTTTAGTTTTCCATTTAACAAAGAAATTAATAGGTTTACACTAATGATTCTTAATTTATTTGTGAGAACCATAGCACTAAATGTTACGCTTTATTTTGCGAGTGCTTTTTCAACCAGCTATGGAAAAAAATATATTGCAGCATACACCATTGCTATAAATTTATGGTTTTTAGGTGCTTTTATAATTGACGGTTATGCCAGTGCTGGCAATATTTTATCAGGAAAATTACTAGGCGGAAAAGAATATGGTAAACTCATTACCTTGAGTAATAAATTAATGACATACGGTGTTATTTTAGGTATTATCATGGCAGTAATTGGTGCTATTTTCTATAATTTAATTGGACATGTTTTTACACAAGAAGATGCCGTTTTAATCGAGTTTAATACTATTTTTTGGATTGTTTTAGCCATGCAACCGCTTTGCGCCATTGCTTTTATTTTTGATGGTATGTTTAAAGGTCTGGGTAAAATGAAAGCATTACGAAACGTTCTACTCATGGCAACTTTTCTGGTTTTTGTTCCCCTGTTATTTTTATTGGATAGCTTGGATTATAAACTCTACGGCATTTTTATTGCATTTACATTTTGGATTATTGCAAGAGGCTTACCGCTAATTATAAAATTCAGAAAAGAATTTTTACCGCTTTCGGAAAAACAGTAACTTTGGCATCTAACCTTGTAGTAATATGATGGCACTTATTTCTTTCTTACAAGAAGTAAATATTGAAGAGAAAGTAAAAAACGCACCAAATAATGAGTATGGAATAGGCATATTCATAGGCTCTTTTGTGCCGTTTTTGGTGCTTGTAATCATTGCATACGTTATTTACAGATATAATAAGAACAATTCAAATATAGAGTAGTATGGGCGGAAATATGCTTTTTTTAGTTTTGGCAATTGTATTGATTATCATTTATGTTTACAACAGAAATAAACGCAGATAATTAACGCGTTTTAAGCCAACCTGTAATACTTAATCGTTCGGTATTTACGGGTTTAACTTCGTGTTCTAAAATTTGACTTTCAAAAATAACAACGCGACCTGGAAACGGGTAGATAACTTTTTCTGTTTCTTCGCCATTTTCATTTAAATACAGCACCAATTCACCACCATTTTCTGGTAGCCAACCAGCTTCATTTAAATAACAAACAAAGGATAATTTTCGTCTGTCGTCATTCTGAAACGTATCTAAATGCCTTTTATAATAAGTGCCTTCAGGATATAAAGCATAATGAAACTCTTTATGCAAGATCCCTAAAAAACACGTTTTATTTAAATATTCGATTAGGTTATTTATTTTTCTAAAGAATGCAACTTCCATTGGATCTGCTCGGTTTTCGTCTATCCATAAAATCACATCACCACGAATAGATTTTTCAATCACTTCATTCACTCTATTTCCAATAGCTGCCTTCTTGAAAATATCAGCTTCGTGCTTATCCAATAAGGATTGTCGTAACTCCAAAACTTCTAGTTCCGTGAAAAAATTTTCAACTAAACTATATTTCTGTGTTAAAATATCATCAATAATGCGCTCATATTGCAAATTTTCAACAAAAGCGATTTCTTCAAATAATTGATTCATAAGGAGATGCCAAATAAAAAGCGGGCAAATTTAATCTAAAAACCGTTTCCTTTTACAAAACGATTATATTTGCAGTGAAAATTAATAGTATGGGGAATATTAGAATTACAAAACAGTTCTCATTCGAGACAGGTCATGCACTATATGGCTATGATGGAAAATGCAAAAACGTGCATGGACATAGTTACAAATTATCGGTTACCGTTATAGGAAAACCGATTGATGATTCTAGCCATGTAAAGTTTGGAATGGTGATTGATTTCAGCGATTTAAAAAAAATTGTAAAAACTGAAATCGTAGATGTGTTTGATCATGCAACCGTTTTTAATAAAAACACACCACATGTAGAGCTGGCAAAAGAACTTCAAGATCGTGGTCATAACGTACTTTTAGTAGATTACCAACCAACTAGCGAAATGATGGTGATTGATTTTGCTGAAAAAATAAAAACCTATTTACCCAAACATATTGCACTGCATTCATTAAAACTTCAGGAAACGGATACCAGTTTTGCTGAATGGTATGCTAGTGATAACAAATCCCTTTAAAAAAAGGGGTCTCATAATTAAAAGATACTGAACATTGTGTTGTGTATTTTAAGTTTATAAACTGAATAACTATTAGATTCCTGCCTCCACAAGAATAGATTATATTTACAATATGAATATCCCAAAAGGAAAAAAAATATACTTTGCATCCGACAACCATTTGGGCGCGCCAACTGCAGAAGCTTCTCGTCCACGTGAACAAAAATTTGTAGCGTGGTTAGACGAAATTAAAGGTG
>DIAL01000170.1:3232-6872 GCA_002414705.1 Flavobacteriaceae bacterium UBA5079 | reverse complement strand
GGTTAGACGAAATTAAAGGTGATGCTGCTGCTATTTTCTTGATGGGAGATTTATTCGATTTCTGGTTTGAATATAAAACCGTCGTACCAAAAGGCTTTACCAGAACGCTGGGTAAACTCGCTGAAATTACAGATTCTGGCATTCCTGTTCACTTCTTTGTTGGTAATCATGATTTGTGGATGAATGGGTATTTTCGAGAGGAATTAGGGATTCCCGTTTACCATAAACCACATGAATACACGTTTAATAATAAAACATTCTTAATTGGTCATGGTGACGGTTTAGGTCCTGGTGACACTGGTTACAAACGCATGAAAAAAATATTTAAAAACCCTGTTTTTAAATGGCTTTTTAAATGGTTACATCCTGATATTGGTGTCAAAATTGCCCAGTATTTAAGTGTAAAAAACAAGCTTATTTCTGGTGATGACGATGCTAAATTTTTAGGCGAAGATAACGAGTGGTTAGTGCAATATTGTAAGCGCAAATTAGAAACTAAACACAGCGACTATTTTATTTTTGGCCACAGACATTTACCTTTGGAAATAGACCTCAACAAAAATTCTAAATACGTGAATTTAGGCGATTGGATTCAGTATTATACCTATGGTGTTTTTGATGGCGAAAATCTAGAGTTGAAGACATTTTAAAACTCCCATTACTCGGCATTCTCATGTGCCTCCAAATCTTTAGTTAAATCTAATTTTCTAAACGAAGGTGACACCATTCCAGTTGTTACAGCTGTAATCAAAGTCATGGTTCCACCAAAAACAACTGCGGTTACGGTTCCCATTAATTTAGCGGTTACACCACTTTCAAAAGCACCAAGCTCATTGGACGAGCCAACAAACATGGAGTTTACAGAAGCCACACGTCCACGCATATTATCTGGTGTTTTAATTTGTAAAATAGTTTGTCTGATTACCATTGAAACGCCATCCGTAACACCACTAAAGAATAAGGCAACTACGGAAATCCAAAAGATAGACGACAGCCCGAAAACAATGATACAAACACCAAAACCAAATACGGCAGCTAATAATTTCATGCCTGCATTTTTACTGATAGGAATATAAGCCGTAATTAACATAGTTAAAAAAGCACCAACAGCTGGAGCAGCTCTTAATACTCCAAATCCTTCTGACCCAACATGCAAAATATCTTGTGCAAAAATAGGCAGTAAAGCAACAGCACCACCAAATAAAACGGCTATCATATCCAAGGTTAAAGCCCCTAAAATTGCTTTGGTTTTAAATACAAATGTTAAACCTTCTTTTAAACTTTGCATAACGGGTTCGCCAATTTTCGGATTTAAAATCGGTTTCTTCTTAATTTGAGAAAGGGTCATTAATGCGAAAATAACCAAACCAAAAACAAAGCAAAGCGACCAATGTACACCAATCATACTTATTAAAACACCAGCAGTTGCAGGTCCTAAAACAGATGCCATTTGCCACGTAGAACTGCTCCAAGTAGCTGCATTTGGATATACTTTTTTAGGAACAATTAAGGCCACTAATGAAAAAATTGTCGGCCCAAAGAAGGACCGTAAAAAGCCACCAAAAAAAACCAAAGCATAAATACCATAAAGAATACTATTAGTGGACCAATCTTTTACAACAACAGGCCAAGTTAGTAGAAATAACCCAAGGCTTATTAGTGAAAATAATGCCATACAAATAGCTAATAAATTGCGTTTTTCACGTTGATCTACAATATGTCCCGCAAACAAAGCCATGGATAATGCAGGAATAATTTCCATTAACCCAATTACACCAAGCGATAAGGGATCTTTAGTAATGCTATATACTTGCCATTCTATTATAATAAATTGCATAGACCATGCAAATACCAACGAAAAACGTAGTATTAAAAAAATATTGAATTCTTTAATACGCAAAGCTGCGTATGGATCTTTTTTTGCCATATAGATGCATTCATAGTCAATATTAATACTGTGACTATTTTACAAAAGTATTGAAAACTATACTAAAGGGGTTTCTTATTTTAGTAATAAATTAAAACAAAACATGCGCTAGAACCAATTTATAGGTTTACAAGTTTAAACTCTACTCGACGGTTTAATGCTCTGTTTTCGTCTGAATTATTTTCCGCCTTTGGTTTTGAGCTTCCATACCCAAACCAAATAATTCTAGACGCTTCCAACCCACTTTTAATTAAATAATCTGAAACCGCTTTTGCACGTTCTTCAGATAGTTTATCATTATGCGTTTGCAAACCGACAGCATCTGTATGCCCATAAATTTCAACTTTAAGGTTATTACGCTTTAAATAGTTGAATAACTTATCCAACTCTTCAACAGATTCTTTCAATAAAACAGACTTATCAAATTCAAAAAGCACGTTCTTAAACGTGTAAATCGTATCTGTTTTATAACTGGTTTTTATAGCTTCAACAGAAATAGCATCAATATAATAATAAGCAAAGGCATGCTCAAATTCTGATTTTTCTTGATTTAAATGTGTTTCTGTATTCGATTCAAAATTTCCTATTGTTAAAAACTGTTCGAAACCTAATGCCTGATAGGTAAATGAAACTTGCATCCATTGTTTGGTATCATTATAAAATGGAATTAATGTGTCATTTTGAAGAACACGATTTCGAATTTTCAACGTTTCTGGATTTATAAATTTCTTTGAAAGATTACCAAATTTTTGATTGCTTCCCTTCGGACTATTTAAAACAGAAGCCCTTTGGGATGATACGCCAATGCGTTCTCCAGTAAATAATACAGCCAAGTTTTTAATAGAAAACGATGATTTTTCAGCTAAACTGATATAAAAATGTACCATATAGGTTTCATTAGCCAATAATTTCCTCTGCAATTCACCTTGAACATACTCACGGTAATCATCGTCCGCATAGCAATATATTCCTGCATACGCATCACCTGAAAATGGTGTTTGTTCACCATTATAATTGTGGTTTGTTTCTTTCACATTTCCACATGCTCTAAAAAAATCTGTAGAACTATGGTTTGGACAAGACCAATAATTTACGTTATTATGGAACATACTTAGCGTCCATGGACATTTGTCGAAATCCTCAAAACTTGGGTTTTTTACCAAATTTTGGGAGACGCCTATTTGAGAAGACAGTAGCAATAAAAAGCATAAAAATTTAGTCATACCTGATGAACGCTAATAAACCTATTATATTACTTAATATCCCGAAGTTTCAATTGCAAGGACACCTGATTATTCCAATGGTTTTCATCTATAGAATACACAGCAGAAAATGGTTTTTTATCTGTAATTAAATCTAATTTATTACCCAAACCAAAACCGATGCAAACTAATTTATTTGTTTGTTCTGGGTTAGTAACCGTAATGCGTAAATGACTCTCATCTTCTCCAACACATTTACCATAACCGGTATCGTGAAGATTATCGGTCATAAAAACTGGCGACATATTGCCTGGGCCAAATGGTGCAAATTGTTTTAAAATACGGTAGAATTTAGGAGTCACATCAGCTAATTGAATTTGGGCATCAATTTTAATTTCCGGTATTAATAAAGACCTATCTATAGTTTCTGAAACTACATCTTCAAAAGCTTGTTTAAATGCTTCATAATTTTCAGCTTTCAAGGTTAATCCTGCTGCATATTTATGACCAC
>DIAL01000170.1:0-3091 GCA_002414705.1 Flavobacteriaceae bacterium UBA5079 | reverse complement strand
TATGACCACCAAATTGTTCAATATGATCTGCACAAGCCTCTAACGCATTATAGACATCAAACCCACTAACCGAACGTGCAGAAGCAGCTAACCGGTTGCCACTTTTAGTAAAAACCAAAGTTGGTCTGTAATAGGTTTCAATTAAACGAGAAGCCACAATACCAATAACACCTTTATGCCAAGATTCATGATATACAACGGTTGTAAAACCTTCCTGTTCATCATTCGCTTCTATTTGTTGAAGCGCTTCCAAAGTAATTCGCTTATCTGTTTCTTTTCTATCTGTATTAAAAAACTCGATGTCTTCAGCATAACTTTGTGCTAATTCGGGATTTGTTTCCGTTAATAAAGTAACCGCATAATTTCCATGTTTCATGCGTCCAGCCGCATTAATTCGTGGTGCCACAATAAAAACCACATCGGTAATGGTTAAATGCTCCTTTTTTACTTCAGCAATAATAGCCTGAATACCTGGTCTGGGATTGCTATTAATAACGTCCAGACCTAAAGACGCTAGCGCGCGATTTTCACCTGTTATTGGAACAATATCAGCGCCAATGGCTGTGGCTACCAAATCTAGATATTCAGATAAATCAGCAGCTGTTTGACCTTGTTTGGACGCGAGTGCTTGAATAAGTTTAAAACCAACACCACACCCACACAATTCTTTATATGGATACGCACAATCATCGCGTTTGGGATCTAAAACAGCAACTGCTTTGGGCAATTCTGCTCCAGGTCTGTGATGATCACAGATTATAAAATCGATACCTTTTTGGTTAGCATAAGCCACTTTATCAATAGCTTTTACACCACAATCTAACGCAATAATTAATGAAATTGCGTTGTCATCAGCAAAATCAATCCCTTTAAATGATACACCATAACCTTCATCATAACGATCCGGAATATACGTGGCTACTAAATCTGTTCGAGTTTTTAAATAGGAACTCATTAAAGCAACGGATGTCGTGCCATCCACATCATAATCGCCATAAACCATAATATTTTCGCCAGTTTCTAATGCCTTTTCAATGCGAGAAACGGCAATATCCATATCTTTCATTAAAAAAGGATCATGTAAATCTTTTAAACTCGGACGAAAAAATGTTTTAGCTTCAGCGTATGTTTCTATCCCACGTTGTAGTAATAAGCTAGCAACAATAGGTTCCACGTTTAGTGCTTTTTGCAAAGCATGTACATTTTTAGATTCCGGTTTTGGTTTAATGGTCCAGCGCATGGCTTTGTTTTTATTATAGCTTTATAGATTAGATTATGATCATTAATAAACCATTACAAAAAGAGTTTCTTCGCTTTCTGCATAACGGCAGACAGGTGCTCTGAATGACACAAAAGAAAAAGTTACTTATTATGATAATGAATACTCGTATTTACGGTTGCAAATTTGCGAAACATTTCCATGACACCACAGTATTTTTCAACTGATAAATCGACAGCCTTTTTAATCTTATCTTCATCTAAATGATCGCCATAAAAATGATATTCTACCGAAACACTATGGTAATATTTAGGATGTTCTTCGGTGAGTTCGCCATAAGTATCCATTCTGAAATCGGAAACCTGTACTTTCATTTTATCTAAAACTGAAACCACATCCAAACCGGAACAACCTGCTAAAGCCGAAAGCATCATAGCTTTTGGTGATAAGCCTGAACTATGACCTCCATGTTCTGGACTTGTATCCATTAAAACGGTTTTGCCATTTGGGTTATCCGATTCGAATTGCATGTTACCTTTCCAGTGTGTTGTTACTTTATTTGTAGTTCTCATGTTAATTGAGTTTTTTTACTGACCACCTTATGACATTAATGTCATAGGGCTATTTCTTAATTTATTCAAAAATAGCATTAAAAAAGGTTTTAAGCTACTAAATGAGAATTAAGGCTTGTTTTTAAATAACAAATGAAAATTACAAAGCGTGATAAATCTATCAACAGTTTTCAAAAAAATTAATATTGCCCTAATTTTCAATTATTCGATGAAATGCAATTAATATTCGTTAAAATGTATTAACTTTGGATATTATTAACCAGATTATTGCTTTTCCAAATTTAAGAATAATCTATAAACCCCAAATTTTATGATAAAAACTACAATTGTAGCCTTATTGCTTTGTGTTACAAATTCTATTTTTTCACAACAAAGTGTTGCAGCTTCAGGAGGAGGAGCCACAGGAAGTGGCGGAAACTATAGTTATTCCGTTGGGCAATTGTTATACACAACCAATTCAGGTAGTGGTGTTACAATTTCACAAGGAATACAGCAAAGCATTGAAATTTATGAATTATCCAACCCTGAGTTTAAAGGATTAACTCTAAAAGCAACTATTTACCCCAATCCATCTACAGATTATGTAGTATTAAAGTTAAATGATTCTGAACTAACTAATCTTTCTTACTTAATGTACGATTTACGAGGCAGAAAAATCGCAGAAGGACAGGTCAATCAAAATGTTACGAAAATAATGACGCAACATTTAGAAATGAGTACCTATATCCTGAAAGTAAATCAAAACAACAAAGAATTGAAAACCTTTAAAATTATTAAAAACTAAATTATGAAAAAAATATATACTCTAATTGTCGCATTATTACTTGCAATTACTAGTTTTGCGCAATCTCCAAATAAGTTAAGTTACCAGTCAATTGTAAGAGATGTTGATAACAATCTTATGTCAAATACGACAGTAGGAATGCAAATAAGCATATTACAAAATTCTGCTTCAGGCACTGCTGTTTATTCAGAAATCCAAAATCCAACTACAAATATCAATGGCTTATTAACTCTAGAAATAGGAACAGGAACACCAGTAATTGGCAATTTCTCTACTATAGATTGGAGTTCTGACATTTATTTTATTAAAACGGAAACAGATCCAGCAGGCGGAACTAATTATACCATTTCAGGTGTTAGCCAAATGTTAAGTGTTCCTTACGCATTATATGCGCAAACATCAGGAAGTTCAATACCAGGTCCTGCAGGTTTGGATGGTGCTGATGGTTTAGACGGTGCAACAGGACCACAAGGACCAGCAGGTTTAGATGGTACAGACGGTGTTGATGGTTTAGAC
>DIAL01000039.1:357-3746 GCA_002414705.1 Flavobacteriaceae bacterium UBA5079 | reverse complement strand
TTTATTTAAATCTTTTGTATTACTCCAACCTGCGTCTCCCTCAATATCAAGCCACTCTATTTCTACAAATGGATATTTGGTTATATCATTGCCTAGCAATTTTGAATTAAAAGGAAATATTTTTTTAAATTTTCTTTTTGATTTTTTTTTATTTTTTTTCTTTTTCATATTTTACCTTTCCTAAAAAATTCCCATGGTCACTTCAAGATTCCTAAAAAATAACCCATATACACTTCAAGATTCCTAAACTTCATTCTCATAAGTTTTATCATCCGCTAAATTCTTTTCGTTTGTATTACTACTGACACTTACACTGACAACACCAACAGAAGAGTTAATAGTGGGATTGTGTATTTCATTAAACACAATCATCCAACTACTGCTGTGTACTAACTTTTGCTGGCGTAATGTTAATAATGTTTTTGCCTTCTCCGATCTTGGTTTCAAGTTCAGATAAGCGTTGTTCAAGTTGTTCACGAGACATCCCCTCCAATCCAATATGATTAATTTCTTTCTTATCTACAAAATAACCAGCCATTTGACCTTTTCTGTATTCTGCATTAATCGCTGCTGTGAATTGTCCTTTTTTAGCGGCAGCCTCTTTTAAAATATCATATGTTTTATACGACCTTAGTTTATCTTTGGAATATTTTTCTACCTCTCTTTGTAATCTCTTTTCTAAATATCTAACAACATGTGGATTAAGATCCGGATTAAGAAGTCTTGAAGCAATTTCAGTTGGCCCGTATTTATTTTTAGATGTGTATCCAGCAAATTTAGCGGCATCAACTTTAGAGATTTGCCCCCATTCACTAACTAATTTATCAACAAACATTCTTTGTTTAATTGTCAGCTCTTCACTGGTTTTTAAGATGTTTTTCTTTTTAGGCATATTTTAATATAACCGATTTTTCTTAGCTACCATATACCCCTTACTTACAAATAAATAAAATAAAATTAAAAAACAGGTGCTGGATCCTCTGTTTTCCTAGAACTACTAGGAATTTTCCTAGTGTTTTCCTAGTGTGTTTTGCTCTACTTTCCTTATTTGACGCTATTTTTCCTAGTTTCCTAGTAATTTAGCCTATACAAATAAAAATTATTTTTTTATTCTCTAAGGAGAGGGTATATAGGAATAGGAATAATCAACCAAGGGCCGTGAACCGTGACCTTTTAATCTCTACCCACTGACCACGTTCAAGGGACAAATATTACTTGACTTATATCAATATGCGTATATCTATTAAGAAAGCTTATTATTCATTTTTTTAAGCTCCATTTTTAGTTAAGGTAAGGTCAGGTACTCTCATTCCTGGCCTTATTTGTTTTAAAGGCACTCAGTATCAAATTCAGTCTCCCTCTTTTTCGTTAGCCAGTGCCCAGTTTTATATATCTACAGTCGTAAAAAAATTTTTCATTATCACTGAAGGACATTCAAATACATCTCTTCTTTTATCTTCTACTTCTTTTCTAAGAACTCTTCTTTTATTTTTATCAGGCTCATCTTTTAATGAGTTATATAAGGTATAATAATCACGCCATTTAATATGCTTTACGTTAAATGTAATGTCTAAATTTTTTAAAGCTTTTCTATATCGAATCTTAATCTCATCAGGATCCCAACCAGCCCACCAACATATTTGATTAAAGTCTTTAGAGCTTGTTAACCATTCATGAGCATCTAATTTATTTAAAGATGATTTACGATCAGTTGATTTTAAACGTGCATCTTCAAAAGCATTTAAGATAACGTGTCGCCACAGTTTCTGCTCTTGATTAACATGGTTCTCTTCTATTAAATCTCTGGACACATTAATGCCCATAAGTCTTAACAAGTCTAGTGAGTAGATCATGATAATAGCCCTTCGATTTAATCATACTTAATCGAGTTGCGACCTCATAATGTTCATGGACATCTTCAATAATATTTGTGATGTCTGCGCCTATTAAATTTTCATATTTAATATAGTTCTTTATGTCCGATAATGTTTCTCCGTTTTCTTGTGCCATGTGTTCATTATAGTTACTTTCACTCACTCTTGCCACCTTTGACCAATTTAAAATTTAAAATATTATTAGGGAGTTTTTTCATATTCTTACCAGCATGGAGCTCTCTTATATCTCTAGCATCGTTTAAAAATTTTGGAGAAAGGGCATCATCATAACCATAAGATACACCGTTAAGAGTAGCATAAATCGTTGATATTGCTCGATTATATTCAGCTTTAGATAATTTTAAAGATAAAACAATTAACACTTTGGTTAACTCAGTGATACCATCCGTTTTTTTTCCCTTTGACATAATCCTCACAAATCTTAATCGCTGTTACTACTGTAGCTTCTGAGGGCCGTGAAGCGTGTCTCTTGGTTCCTGATCCATTACAGAAAATGCATATATGTTCGATGTAACCGTTACTAACACCAAAGACAATTCCGCTGCCTCTACACTTTGTACACTTTAATAATTTTTTAGTCTTAAGCATAATTATAAAATTATTTTATTTAATGCAAGGATTAAATGGTAGAGGGTTCGGTATACCCTATAGATACTTAAGATACTTAGGGCTCAAGCTTTTCGGTTCATGATTATCTTCATAAGTCTTCATCGACTCAGTCATGTCGGCTATATCATTAGCTAACAATTTATTATCACGTTTTAATTCTTTTATTTCTTTACCCGCTTTTTTACAGATCTGTTTTAATAAATCTTTCTTACGAGTTAATACCCTAATCTTCTCTTCCATCTCTTCTATATTTCTTATCGCATCATCCATATCTTTCTCCCTATATTAATTAGTTAAAGCATAAAATATTAATAAAGCTATTTCAACAGCTATTATAGTTTCAATCATTTGTATTCCTTTTTATTAATTGTTTACCGATAGTAACCCAAGGATTAAATTCAATTTTTGAGCAACCGTTTAAAACCATCATCATCAGTACATATATCATCAACTTTATCTTCATCTACCTTTCCATTTTTACATATTAAACACTTAACAAGAACATCTTCTCTAGCAAGATCGTATGGCACTTTAACTATTGCAGTGCCATTACAAACCGGACAATTTATCTTTTTAAGTTTTTGATCCATTCAGTAATTTTTTTCTATATACATCAACAGGTACTTTTTCTTTTTTAGCCTGATGGATAACATAATCATTTACTAACTTACTAATCATTGCACCAGGTGCTCTGAATTTATCTTTACATAAACCTTTAAGTAAAGTGTAATCTTCTTTTTGAATCGCTACTGACTTCCATCTATTTATGTCCATTTTTATTCTCCAATATTTTAACTTGTTTAACTAATTCTTTTACGCCTTCTTCTAGTTCAGCATTTTTTTGTTTATATATTTTTAAATTTTCACTAAGAGCATCTATAGTTT
>DIAL01000039.1:0-216 GCA_002414705.1 Flavobacteriaceae bacterium UBA5079 | reverse complement strand
TCTAATTCATTTTTTAAAAGTCTATTTTTTTCTGTGTTCATTTTTTCTAGCATTTTTCGTTTCCTGTTGGTTGATTTTTTCGTTGTCGCATAAATCTTAACTATATGGGATACATGGGATAGTCAAGAAAATAATCAGGGCTTGCTACACTATTTTAATAGAGTATAAGCTTATAATGATCACTTTTATTTTATTAACCTCTTTTTGTTTAACTTA
>DIAL01000043.1:1569-3478 GCA_002414705.1 Flavobacteriaceae bacterium UBA5079 | reverse complement strand
TAGTTTTGAAAATTGAGCTAAGCTATCTGTAATTGAGTTCGATATTTTTCTTCAATCCCTTACTGGCATTGAGAAATATTTGAATCGGTTTTGTAAATTTAATGTTTGTAACTTCACCCTCCTCAATGACTAGCTTTTCTGCAAAGATGCAACCAAGAATTTTATTTTTGTCTTAACTCTAACTAGAGGCTAAATTAGTATATCCATGGGGCGAACACAGCAGCGATAAAATTAGACTTTTAAATATAAAATAAGGCAGTACAAGTACTTAAATACTATTGTAGAGCAAGACTATCGAATTATAAAATGGTGTATAATGTTAGGTCTAGGTTTTAAAAGAATTTGAATCAGCAAAGCGAACCATATCAGGCATAGAAGTAGTTAGAATGATAAAGAAAAATCAACTGGTGAACCCTGAAAGTTCAACCTACAAATCATTTATATCATTAGCTTCTTAAAAAATTAAATTAGTTTAAAACTTAATGCTTAATTTTAGCAGATGCGACAGAACCCAGAGGTAACTTGGTAAAAAATTAATTCAATTTTACTTGTTTTTTACCACAGTACTTTGTTGTAACCAGTTATTATTCTATTATCTTTTCTGTACTTGCCCCAAGCCAGTATTCAATGAATGAATCAAAACTGAAAATTAATACAATAAATAGAATAGTAATTCCAAAAGTGATTAATCTTTTTTTAATAGGAATACTAGTTTTTGATTGAAAGCTAGTAAGCTTAATGACAATATCTTTTATTATTTCTCTATTGAAAAATAGAATTAACAATAACATTAAAAGAACAATTATGGCATTTGCTAAAGCTGGATATACATCAAGAAAAATAATATCGAATACAATTATGTTTACCATTATAGGTAATAATATCAATACTCCTATCAATTTTGATTTATTCCATAATAGAAACCAAGCTCCTACAAGTTGAAAAATACCAACGAACAAAATATAAGCATAAGAATGTCCCATAAATGTCCAAGCCAATGAAAATCCACTTGCCTCACCTAATGTTGTATTCGCAATTTCGGAAGGTAATTTTCCTTTCATATAAAATTGTCCGCCTAATAATTTAGATAGTCCATAAATATTTATGATAATAAAAACACACTGGCGTAAGACAAGTTCGAATGTCGCTTCATAATTAAATTTATTCATAGTTACTTTTTTAAAGAAGAGTAATTCAGTTGAGATTAACTTAAGAACTGAAACACTGATGGATACTTTATAGATTTCCCATTATGATATCTGAAAGTATTAGATATTACAACTAGAAAATTTAGAAAATACAATGCGCTGATAGTTATTAGTATTCCAGAAAAAGAAATGTTTGTTAGTTCAAGTTTTGAGGTAATAAAAAGACCAATAACTAATAAAAACAAAAGTAATGTCCAAGATATTTGAAAATTTAAAATGGATTTTCCGACATAGTCTATGTCTTTTATCTTATCTTTTTTAGAGGTCCAAATAATTAGTGGAATTAGTATACCAAGCAATGGAAATGCTATAAAGCCTAGTTGAGACAAGTTCAATAGTAATAAAGCTTTACTATCCTCAATAATTTGCCAATCTATTAATTCGTTAGGTGTAACATTTAAGGCGCTAGATAATCTTTTAATGGAATCTCCAGTAGGTTGGGTTTCTCCATTTTCAATTCTTTGGACGGTCCGTAAACTTAACCCAGAATTTTCTGCCAAGAGTTCTTGTGACATACCGTTTCGCTTTCTTAATTCTTTTACTCTTTTTGCTAAATCTTTATTCTTCAATTGAGTGATGTTTAATTGTTGAAAGCAAAGCTAAATAAAAGCATTGGCATTGGTGTCGTCATCTATATGACATCTTTACGTCATCTGTGTTTTAATTGGTTACAACGGTTAGTATATGAAAAGTAGGCGATT
>DIAL01000043.1:0-1424 GCA_002414705.1 Flavobacteriaceae bacterium UBA5079 | reverse complement strand
TTCGCCTATTTTTTATATACATTGTTGTAGCCAGTTTTTCTATCCGATTATTTTTTTCATTATCCATTCTATTGGTCCATTTTCTCTGTTTTTCAACCAAAAAGTCGCAAACAACACACATAATAAACTAAATAATAAGGCATAACCTACTGAAAATTCTATTGGATAATTCCCCATTTTTTCTGGGTTAATTGCGTCAATAATACCCATACCAATAATTACGTGAGCCACATAAAAAGTTAAAGCAAGTTGCCCAGTTTTGTTTAGAGCCAAAAGTATTTTGTTTGTTGAAAATCTTTTTCCGATTATGATACAGGCTGATATTATTGAAATGGAAATTGCAATACCATTAAACATATAAATTGGTAATGGTGGCATTGGGTTTGTTCCAATAATTTCTGCCAATTCATTTGCTGTTTGTTCGTTTCCTTCCGATAAAAATGAAATTGACAAGTGCGATAAAATTTGAATTAAAACAAAAACAATTGAACTAATCCAAAATGCTTTTTTGATAAATCGGTCACTTTTCAAGTCCTGTTTACCAAACCAAAAGCCAAAAAGCATAAAAGCAGTCCAAGGAATTACTGGGTGAAACCCATTGAAGAATAGGTTTCTAAAAAATCCATTAAATGTCCAAAAATCGAGATAATCTAAAGTGTCAAAATTCCAACCCGTTTCGTAATTCCAAAAACCTATTAATAATGGGTAAATCAGTATTAATGCAATTACCGAAATTAAAATAGTTTTTTCATTGCTTGTTAATAAAAGTAAAATAACAAGCATATAAACTCCATAAAAATGAAGAATATCGGCTGGCCAAATTACTATATATGAAAGGCCAACAATGAAAAGAAACAATGCCCTTTTTGCAATTCTTATTCTGGCGGTTTTTAGTTTTTGGCTATCTTTATTTTTCAATGCAGAATTTGTCATTAAAGCAAGTCCAACGCCTGCTAAAACAACAAAAGTCGCTGCTGCCTTTCCATCAAAAGCACTTGCAAAAGATTTTACCCAACTCAATCCATTTTCGCCAAGTACGACTTTAAAATTAACGATTATCATTCCGATAACTGCTAATGCTCTTGCGATATCAATTCCGATTATTCTTTCTTTCACGGTTTTTCTTAAATTGGCTACAACGTATGTGTATAAGTAATGGTGTGTATATATCTATTATATCTACATCTACAAATCTAATGGATTTTTAATAGAATCAAAACTACTTTTAGCAGCATGGGTATAAATTTCTGTTGTTTTTGTTTAACTGTGTCCTAATAAAATTTGAATGTAACGTATGTTTGTTCCCGCTTCTAGTAAGTGTGTTGCAAAACTATGCCTTAATA
This sequence comes from Flavobacteriaceae bacterium UBA5079, assembly GCA_002414705.1. GTDB lineage: Bacteria > Bacteroidota > Bacteroidia > Flavobacteriales > Flavobacteriaceae > Algorimicrobium. The sequence goes on along the minus strand of DIAL01000043.1, from coordinate 81 downwards.
TATGTGCGCTTACTTTTTTGTGTGTTTTTGCTTTAATTGCGGCATTAGTTATAATTTCACCAACACTGTTCGGGCTGTATT
>DIAL01000086.1 GCA_002414705.1 Flavobacteriaceae bacterium UBA5079 | reverse complement strand
TTGACAGAAGCCTTAAAGCAAGGAGGCTTAACTAATATGATGGACAGACTTTCAAATCCTGCAAAAGTAAAAGCATACGAACTGGCAGAGGAATTAAAAACAATTATGACACCTTTATTTAACAAACATATGGACGATATTATGTCAGGAGAATTTTCAAAAAGGATGATGAAAGATTGGAAAAATAATGACAAAGATTTGTTGAACTGGAGAAAAGCAACTGGCGAAACCGTTTTTGAGCAAACAAAAGCAACAGACGCTTTCATTAGTGAGCAAGAGTTTTTTGATAATGGAACTTTATTAGCAGCTTTCATAAAAGCAGGTGTAGAATTGGCTTATGAAACTATGACAGCTTCAGGAATAAAAGCAGAATCTGCTTATTACGAATCACTGCACGAAGCACCATTAATTGCCAATACACTAGCTCGAAAAAAACTATATGAAATGAACAGAGTTATTTCTGATACCGCAGAATATGGCTGTTATTTATTTGATCATGCTTGTAAACCATTATTAGCCAATTTTATGACAAACATAGAAACACGTTTAATAGGAAAACAATTTTCAATAGATAATCAAGTGGATAATAAAAAATTAATAGCAGTAAATCAAGCTTTGAGAAATCATCCAATAGAAAAAATAGGTGCGACTTTGAGAACTTCTATGAGCGCAATGCAAAAACTAAAAAAATGACCTCAGAAACTCAATATATTACTTTAGAAAACGTGAAAAAAGCAGCATCTCTTTTAAGAGATGTTGTTTTGGAAACGCCATTACAAAAAAATCAGTATTTGTCTGAAAAATATGAGGCTAATATTGTTTTTAAACGAGAAGATTTACAAGGCGTTCGTTCTTATAAAATAAGAGGAGCTTATCATAAAATTTCATCATTAACTGGCGAAGAATTAGAGCAAGGAGTCGTTTGTGCCAGTGCAGGAAATCACGCGCAAGGTGTTGCTTTTTCTTGTAAAGCAAAAAAAATAAAGGGTGTTATATTTATGCCAACGACTACACCCAATCAAAAAATAGAACAAGTAAAAATGTTTGGCGGAGATTATGTAGAAGTGGTTTTAAATGGCGATACTTATGATGATGCTTCTTATGCAGCCACAGATTATTGCAAAGAAAAAAAGATGTCTTTTGTACATCCTTTTCACGATATAAAAGTAATAGAAGGGCAAGCAACCATTGCTTTAGAAATATTAGCACAAAGCAAAACACCTGTAGATTATTTGTTTTTGCCTGTTGGTGGTGGTGGTTTGGCTGCTGGTGTTTCCAGTATATTTAAAGAACTTTCTCCCAACACAAAAATTATAGGTGTTGAACCAAAAGGCGCAGCTTCAATGTCTGTTTCAATAACTAATGGATTTAACACAAAAATAGAAAACATAGATAAATTTACTGATGGCGCATCTGTCCAAAAAGTAGGTGATTTAAACTTTGAAATTTGTAAAGAAAATTTAGACGAAATGGTAACCGTTCACGAAGGAAAAGTGTGCCAAACTATTTTAGATTTGTACAATAAAAACGCTATTGTGGTTGAACCTGCTGGTGCGTTAACCACAGCAGTTTTAGACCAGTTTTCTACTGAAATAAAAGGTAAAAATGTAGTTTGTTTAATTAGTGGCTCAAATAATGACATTACTCGAACAGAAGAAATAAAAGAGCGTGCTTTGCTTCATTCTGGACACAAACATTATTTCATCATAAAATTTCCGCAAAGAGCAGGTGCTTTACTAGAGTTTTTAAATGATATTTTAGGTCCAAATGATGATATTACCCATTTTGAATATTCCAAAAAACACAACAGAAATTCAGGTCCAGCCATTGTTGGTTTAGAAATAAGTAACCCAAGGGATTTAGACGGACTGATTCTAAAAATGAAAACAAAAAATTTCTTTGGAGAATATTTGAATGATAAGCCAGATTTGTTTCAAGTTTTGATTTAGCAAAAGCAAACTATAAAAATGATTAGATTTACTGTAAGTAAAAACTAAGCACAACACTATGTATAGTGCATATGCACCCTTCGGGATGCAAACGCACCATACACCAACCGTTGTGGCTAATTAAAAAATGACGAAAATCCTGACAATAATATTGGTGTTCTATGGAACAATCGCATTTGGACAAGTTGTTCGGGTTGACACTTTTCGACTTCCGGAAAGTGAGCATTTCAAAAATATTCAATCTGATAATATGAATTTTCCTGTTGTTCGTTCAGGAGACAAAAGAATTGACTCCCTAATAAACGGAGATTTAAAAAACCGATTTACAGGAAACGAATATCCAAATGAAACGCTTGATTCTACTTTAACAAAGTGGGCAGGAGACCAAATTGTCTTTCTCGACTTTCAGGTGACTTACAATGAGAACGGAATTCTGTCCATTAAAATTAGTGCCGAAGGTTGTGGTGCTTATTGCTCCAATTGGACAGACTATTTTAACTATTCGACCTCAAATGGTAAATGGCTAAAAATTTCAGATGTGATTAATAACGTGGCAGAATTTAAAACAAGAGTGAATAAGGATAAAAAAGAACAATATGCTGAACAAAGACAAGAGCTGAAAGAAATGCTCAATGACAAAGATTCAGGACTTGACCAATCAACATATGAATGGGCACTTGAAAATTATGAAAACTGCGAGAAAAATTCTGACTTTGAATCTTTTGCTATTTATCCTGACCGACTAGAAATTATAGAAGATTGCTACTTACCAAATGCAATCAAAAATTTGACACCAATAATTGAACTGAAATATGAATTCTCTGAAATTGGAGAAGAATTAAAAATAAAAAACTAGCCACAACACGAGGCTATAAGTAATGCGGAAAGTTTGGGTAAAATCGAAAGGTTCTGGTGTGTTTTCTCGCTCGCAATTTATATATTTATAGGATTGAAATTTATAAATCAAAAATTGCTCGCTTGGGTTTGTGCTGAATTTAAAAGTTTTGGCTTTTTTGTCCCGCACTACTCATAGCCCAAACGTTGTAAAACATTAAAGGGTTGTTTTAAGCCTATTGTATTCCTGCCACATTTCTTCAGTGCTTAACATTACGTCTTTTTTGTACCACCAAAGTCTGTTGGACTTGCAACAAAAAGTTGG
>DIAL01000026.1:11910-12085 GCA_002414705.1 Flavobacteriaceae bacterium UBA5079 | reverse complement strand
TTATCATGGCTTTAGTTCCATGTTTAATATTTGGGATGTTTAATGCAGGATACCAGCATTATTTAGCCCTGGGAGAAATAGAGTCTGCTAAAGGTTTTTTAGGAGCATCATTTTGGACTTTAGATAATCTAGTTATTGGCGCTTGGACCGTTTTGCCACTAGTAGTCGTTTCGTA
>DIAL01000026.1:10046-11755 GCA_002414705.1 Flavobacteriaceae bacterium UBA5079 | reverse complement strand
CTAGTAGTCGTTTCGTATGGTGTTGGTCTTGCAGTCGAGTTTTTATTTGCTGTTATAAAAGGTCACGAAGTAGAAGAAGGTTATTTAGTAACTGGTATGTTAGTGCCTCTAATTGTTCCTGTAGATATTCCATTATGGATGTTAGCAGTAGCGGTTGTTTTTGGAGTCGTAATAGGGAAAGAAGTATTCGGGGGAACTGGTATGAATATCCTTAATCCAGCATTAACTATTCGTGCTTTCTTATTCTTTGCATATCCAACTTGGATGTCAGGTGATAAAGTTTGGGTTCATGGCGCTGTAGAGCGTGCTGGAACACCAGACGCCATTTCAGGAGAAACCATATTAGGTTCTTATGCTCAAAACAATTCTGTTGTTTATGATTATTGGGATATGTTTTGGGGAATAATTCCAGGATCTGTAGGAGAGACGTCTAAATTCTTAATTATTATTGGAGCTTTATTCCTGATTTTCACAAAAATAGGAAGTTGGAGAATAATAGTGAGTACCATACTTGGTGCTTTAGCTATGGGATTAGTTTTCAACGGAGTTGTAGATGCAGGTTGGATTACAAACACAAGCAAGTTTTACGGATTAATGAGTGTCCCATTCTGGCAACATTTAATTATTGGTAGTGTCCTTTTTGGAGCCGTTTATATGGCAACCGATCCTGTAACTGCCTCTCAAACCAATAAAGGTAAATGGATTTACGGGTTTTTAATAGGTTTTATATCTATCATGATTCGTGTATTCAATCCAGCATATCCAGAAGGTGTATTCTTGGCAATTTTATTAATGAACGTTTTTGCACCAACCATAGATCATTATGTGATTCAAGGGAATGTAAAACGTAGAATGAAGCGTTTAAAAGTTAAAACAGCATAATTATGGCAGTTAATACAGACAAAAATTCGTACACAATATTTTTTGCAATAGCAATGGTTGTTGTTGTAGGTTCATTATTAGCGTTTACAGCATCGTCTTTAAGACCTAATATTGAAGAGAATGAACGCATGGAAAAGCAGCAGAATATACTGTATGCTTTAGGAATCAATGGAAATGAAGGTGCTGGAGATATTACTTTTATTTCAACAGACAAAGTGGCTGAAGCATTCAAAACAAATATTACAGAGCAACTGGTATTGGAGTCTAAAAATGGAGAGATTATCAAAACCATGACGCGACAAGAATATATGGATTCTCATAATGGTCAAGAACCATATTTAATTGATGTTAAAAAACAGCAAGCAAATGCGAAAGCTGGAGAATCTCGTATGTTACCTCTATTTGTTGGCAAAACAGCAAAAGGTGAAACAGAATATGTAGCACCTATTAGAGGCAAAGGACTTTGGGATGCCATTTGGGGTTATGTAGCTTTGGATGAAAATATGGTTGTGAAAGGTACATTTTTTGACCACGCTGGAGAGACACCAGGTTTAGGAGCAAACATCAAACAACGTTATTTTATGGACGATTTTTATGGCGAACATTTACTAACAGAAGCTGGTGCTTTTAAAGGTATTAATGTTGCCAAAGGAAACAACGATCCAAAAAATGATAGAAAAGAGGACTATGCTGTAGATGCTTTAGCTGGAGCAACTATTACAGGTGATGGTGTTTCTGCTATGATTAAAAATGATTTAAAATTGTATTTACCATACTTTAAAAATTTAAAAACAAACTAATATGGGACTTCTTTCAAAAAAAGACGC
>DIAL01000026.1:3288-9964 GCA_002414705.1 Flavobacteriaceae bacterium UBA5079 | reverse complement strand
TACAGATCCATTAACAGATAATAACCCAATTACCATTCAGGTATTAGGTATTTGTTCCGCTTTAGCTATTACAGCAGAGTTAAAAGCATCTTTAGTAATGGGTGTTGCAGTACTTTTTGTTTTAGGTGTTGGTAATGTAGTTATTTCTTTAATGCGAAATATTATTCCTTCAAAAATCAGAATTATTGTGCAACTTATTGTAGTTGCTTCATTAGTAATTATTGTAGATCAAGTATTAAAAGCTTTTGCTTTCGAATTAAGTAAAACATTATCGGTTTTCATTGGTTTAATTATTACCAACTGTATTATTATGGGGCGTTTTGAAGCTTTTGCTTTAGGTAATGGTCCATGGAAATCATTTCTAGATGGTATTGGTAATGCATTAGGTTATGCTGTTATTTTAATAATTGTTGGTTTTTTCCGCGAGTTATTAGGTTCAGGAACTTTATTTGGTATTCCAGTTTTAGGAGATGCTATCGAGAAGACAGGAGTATACTCTATAGGCTATGAAAACAATGGATTTATGTTAATGCCTCCTATGGCTTTAATTATTGTTGGATTAATTATTTGGGTACAACGTAGTAGAAACAAAGATTTAATTGAAGATTAAATTCGTTGGTTGTTTACAAAACAATTGACAAGAAACTACAGTAGAAAATTTAAAAGAATAAAAAAATGATAGAGCATTTAGAATTATTTTTCAAGTCCATTTTTATCGATAATATGGTCTTTGCGGTTTTTTTAGGTATGTGTTCATACTTAGCCGTATCTAAAAAAGTAGCAACAGCAGTAGGTTTAGGAGCTGCGGTTATATTCGTATTAGCTATAACAGTACCCTTAAACTGGTTATTAGATCAATATTTATTACAACCTGGCGCACTAAAATGGTTAGGTCCTGAATTCGCAGATTATGATTTAGGTTTCCTTTCATTCATTATGTTTATTGCCACCATTGCAACTATGGTACAATTAGTAGAAATTGTGGTAGAGAAATTCTCACCATCACTATATAATTCATTGGGTATTTTCTTACCGCTTATTGCTGTAAACTGTGCTATTTTAGGTGGTTCATTATTTATGCAATCTCGTGAAATAGAAACATTAGGTTTAGCACTTAATTATGGTTTTTCATCAGGAATTGGTTGGTTTTTAGCCATTTTAGCTATTGCAGCTATTCGTGAAAAAATTAGATACTCCAATGTTCCTGCACCTTTAAGAGGTCTTGGAATTACGTTCATTATTACCGGATTAATGGGTATTGGATTTTTAAGTTTTGGCGGTATGTTAACAGGTGGTGATGAAGAAGAAGCTCCAGCAACAGAGCCAACCGCACAAATAGAAAAAGTACAAACCGAAACTAACACGCAACTAAACACAGAAGCAGTTGTGCGTGTAGCAGAAAATACTAAAACAGAAGAATAATATGATTTTAGCAGCAGAAACATTCGGAACAGTTTTAACAACAGTCATTGCGTTTTTAGTCATTACGTTAGTACTAGTAAGTTTGTTATTATTTGTAAAACAAAAATTATCTCCATCAGGACCTGTAAAAATCCTAATTAATGGAGAAAGAGAAATTGAAGTAGCCTCAGGAGGTACGTTATTATCGACTCTAGGTAGTAATAAAATTTTCTTACCATCTGCTTGTGGTGGTGGTGGAACATGTATTCAATGTGAATGTCATGTATTATCAGGAGGTGGTGAAGCATTACCTACAGAAACACCTCACTTTTCTAGAAAAGAATTAGCTCATGGCGCACGTTTATCTTGTCAGGTAAAGGTGAAACAAGACATGGAAATTACTATTCCAGAAGAAGTATTCGGAATTAAGAAATGGGAAGCAACTGTAGTTTCAAACTATAATGTAGCTACATTTATTAAAGAGTTTGTAGTAGAAATCCCAGAAGATATGGGCTACAAGGCAGGTGGATATATTCAAATTGAAATTCCAGAATGTGAAGTTAAATATTCAGAAATGGATGTTACTGCGCATCCGGAAGACCATCCAGGAGAACCGGATAAATTTAAAGCAGATTGGGAAAAGTTTGGTCTTTGGCCTCTAGTTATGAAAAATAACGAATTGGTTGAACGTGCTTATTCTATGGCTTCTTATCCAGCTGAAGGTAGAAAAATTATGCTAAATGTTCGTGTAGCAACACCACCTTTTGATCGCGCTAAAAACGGATGGATGGATGTAAATCCTGGAATAGCATCTTCATATATTTTCAATCAGAAAATTGGAGATAAAGTAACTATTTCTGGACCTTACGGAGAATTCTTCATTAATGATTCTGATGCAGAAATGTTATACGTTGGTGGTGGAGCAGGAATGGCACCAATGCGTTCTCATTTATACGAGTTGTTTAGAACGTTAAAAACAGGAAGAAAAGTAACGTATTGGTATGGTGGACGTTCTAAAGCAGAATTATTCTATATCCATTACTTTAGAGCACTAGAAAAAGATTTTCCAAACTTTAAATTTTATTTAGCACTTTCAGAACCAATGGAAAGTGATAATTGGAAGGTTAAAAAAGACATTAATGATGAAGCTGGAGATGGCTTTGTTGGATTTATCCACAACTGTGTAATTGATAATTACTTAAATCATCATGATGCACCAGAAGATATTGAATTATACTTCTGTGGACCTCCTTTAATGAACCAAGCGGTTCAAAAAATGGGTGAAGATTTTGGAATACCAGATGAAAACATTCGCTTTGATGATTTTGGAGGATAGTATATAATTTTCTTTAATCATTAATTTAGAAATTAAAGCCTGTTTCTTTTTTTAAGATATAGGCTTTTTTTAGTATTATTTATTATATTAATTTTTGGCAAACTATGTGTAAAGGGCAATTTACCTACATGACTTTTTTTATTTTTTTGGTGATAAATACCATTCATGTATTTGCTCAATCAGATTCAATATATTATAACTTAAGTGCTGGAGATTTAAAATTTAAAGCAGGCGATTATGCCTCCAGTATGATACTTTATGAAAAGGCGTTTAATTTTTCTATTGATTTAGATGAAGGTGTCAAGAACAAAGATTCATTGTTTTTTACATCTTTAAAACAGTTAGTTACAGTATCTGGTCTAGGAAAAGCATCCGCTTTATCAGATACCTATTTTAACCAATATAGTTTAAATATTTATACGGATATATGTAACTCCAAATATCAAGCCATTCAAATCGGTATTATTAATAATTACATTGGTGTTTCTGTTTATAATAAAAAATTTCAAGCAGCTGTAAGTGCGTATCAAAGTTTTTTAGAAGCCATAGTTGACTGCCCTAATTTTCGAGATGTAGATTTGGTGCAATGTAGTGCGAATGCTGCTATGGCGTACTCGGAGCTAAATCGTCCCAATGAGGCTATTAAGATTCTACCACTTTTAAAATATTATCAAGACAGTTTAAATAATTGGTCTGGTGCGGACTATAAAAAAGTTATTGCTTATGTGAAATCTAAAACCGATGCTTCACCGCAAGAAATAATTAGTTATTACAAAAATTCAGCTCAAACATATACAGATAATCAACGCTATGCTTATGCTTTAGATGTTTATGAAAGTATATTAGATGATTATAGTGATTACTTAAGTAATGAGGAACTAATTGATTTAATGCGTAAGTCTAATTATGTAAGAGATAGTACACAGTTTTATCATAATGATTTATATCAAAAAATGATGGGGCAACTTGGTGTTATTATGATAGAACGAACAGAAACGAAACAGCGTAACACAAGTTTAAAATATACTTTGCTGTACCTTGGTTTAGGGTTTTCTTTAGTTATAATCATATTACTACTCTTTATTATAAAAAGAAACAAAGAGTCCAAAAACTACTATAAGAAACTTTATGAACTGGAAAAGCAATTTGAAATTCAAAAAGAAAAATTAAGTACCATTAAGTACAATTTCATACAATCTAATTACACACTTAATTTAAAAGGCAACTCATTTGTTTTTTCAGATTTATTAAATGCTTTAGATCAAGATTTTCCTGAATTACGTTATAAAATACATCAACGATTTAATAATTTATCTGATAAAGAGTTACAAATTATTTATTGCTCTTTGCTAAATTTATCTACCAAAGAATCTGCTAACGTTTTGTCTATGACACATGGAGCTTTTAGGGTCGCAAAAAACCGTTTAATAAAAAAAGTTAATTGCGAAAATGCCGAAGCTTTTCAAATTACTATCCAAAATCTTCTGTAATCAATTACAACTGAAACAGATTTTTGTTGTCTAGTTCGTAAATAAATACACCAGAAACAAAAAGGTTTTCTTTGTTATATATTAATTTCACTAAAAACACGAACGTCGTAAGGTTCATTTTATTAGGTGTTTAAGTTTTGTGCTAACAGAATGCTAACACACTTTTTTCTTTTTTATGTTCTTTTCATGGAACAAATTTCAAAACTGTAAAGTACAATCTAAAATACCCTAGTAATTATTTTCGTTTTTAGGTCTAGTAGCCCTTTATTCTTTAGGTAAACAAATTATTTCTATTTTTATAATTGTTTTATTTAAGTTGCTGTTTAAGCGGTTTTTAATTCTTGTGTACCTTCTTTTTATTCCTCTAGTCTGTTTTTTACATATAATTAAAGAGATACCAATTTATGCCAGATTTACTCTTCTGGAAGTATATATCATACCGAAAACGTATTTAATGAGTCCACTTTGTTACTTTATTTAAAATATTTCAGGTTTTTTAGCACTCTTTTTGACCTTATTATAACTCAGACTATTAGTTGTTTATGTTTTTTTTATTGAATTGCTAACACATTGCTAACACATAATTTGTTCATTCTGTTAATGTGAATTTACTTTCGCACATTGAAAAACCTAATATTTTTCGAAATATTAATTTAACTCATATGATAACCTGTCAAATTTTCAACGAGCCATTTATAATGTCAAAACACTCCATGCTGATTTAACAAACCCATTTATTTGGTCGATGAAGAGCGTCAAGGCCATAACAACATATTAATTTATCAAGTAAACAAACTAATTTGAAATTCTACATACCTAAAATTTAAATGAATCCAACCACAATGAAAAAGATAGTAAAATTCGTTTTCTTTGGAATTTTTTTCCAATTAATAACTTTGAATGTCCATGCTTCTATTGTTAACTCTGAACTTGGTGTTGAAAATCGGACAGATTTTTTAACGAAAAATAAAAGCAATAGATTGGTCACTCCAACAAATGACAACGCGTCAAGTGCATTTACCTTAAATGTTGCTGAAGCACCAGTTGCCTTTTCAACTCTTACAGCAACATCAGAAGTAAATGAACCATCGTCAAGTTTTAGTAATGGTATATCTAATACGGTTTGGTATAAATTTACTCCAACGTGTGCAGATATAAATATCAAAATTACAGAGTGGAGTTTTGCTGTTAATCAGTCACCTCTTGAATTTGCTGTATATTCTGTGGTAGATAGGCTAGATTTTTCTACCTATACTCAAGTGGGTTATGTTTCAAATACAGAATTCCAAACAAGCCTAGCTTTAAGTAATTTAGATAGTACAAAAACGTATTATATACAAGTTCAGGCTGTTTCGGTCACTCCGTCTCCTATCTACATTCAATTATCCACGCCAAACGTTCCTCAGATTGTTACTACACAAGATGTAGATGTATATTTAAATGAAACAGGTATGGCAGCTGTTTCGCCCAATCAAGTTAATAATTCGAATTCTGATTGTAGTAATTTCCCAGTTTCACTTGATATAAATACATTTACGTGTAATGATTTGGGAGACAATACGGTAACCTTAACAATGACAGATTTTGATGGTGGAAATTCAGTATCTAATATCGCAACGGTAACTGTTCTAGATGCTATTGCACCTGAAGCATTCTCTAAAGAAAGCATAATAATATTTTTAGATTCAAATGGAGCTGCTACTCTTACAGCAGAAGAATTAGATAACGGATCTAGAGATAACTGTTCTGTTGCTTCTTTACGTTTAGACAAAACGAGTTTTAATTGTTCTGATTTAGGTGATAATACAGTGACATTAACTGTTGCCGATACCAGCGGTAATGAACATTCAAGTACCACTTTAGTTCAGGTTTTTGATTCGGCGGATCCTATTGTTATTACTAAAAATATATCCATACCATTAGATATAAACAACCAAGCTGTTATAACAGCAGACGATGTAGATAACGGCTCTACAGATAATTGTATCATTCAGTCTAGAGTACTGAACCTAACTCAATTTAACTGTTCTGATTTAGGTCCAAATACAGTCACATTAACCGTTACAGATAATAGTGGGAATGTTAGTTCTGAAACAGCAATCGTTACGATTTTAGATAATGAGCAACCAATAGCCCAAGTAAAAAACATTTCGGTTTCATTAGGTACAACTGGTATAGCAAATATTACAGTGGAACAAATAAATGATGGTTCGTCAGATAATTGCTCTATAGCTAGCATGGTTTTAGATGTAACCAGTTTTAATTGTTCAAATATAGGCGAAAATACGGTAACACTTACCGTTACCGATAGCAGCGGAAATATAGGAATCGATACTGCAACCGTTACAGTTTTGGACACTTTAAACCCAATAGTAAGAACTCGTAATGTTCTGTTAGACTTGGATGTTAATAACCAAGCCACCATAAGTCCTGAAGATATTGATGATAA
>DIAL01000026.1:0-3137 GCA_002414705.1 Flavobacteriaceae bacterium UBA5079 | reverse complement strand
TCAGATAATTGTACTATTATTTCTAGAACGCTAGATATAGATAGTTTTAATTGTCTAAATATTGGAGAAAATATAGTTACACTATCAATTACAGACCAGAATAATAATGTAGCCTCAAATACAGCAGTCGTTACGGTACGAGATGCTGAATTACCCATAGTAAATACAAAAAATATAACCGTTTATTTAGATGATAATTTAGAGGCAAGTATTACTTCAGATCAAATAGATAATGGCTCAACAGATAATTGTTCCATACAATCTATGGAATTAGATATCACTGATTTTAATTGTACAACTGTAGGAGAAAATACGGTTACATTAACCATAACTGATGCTCAAGGGAATATAGCATCTAACACTGCTGTTGTTACTGTTTTAGAAACTGAAGCGCCCACTGTGAATACTAAAAATTTGACTGTTGGTATTGAAGACAATGGTCAAGTAAATATAACAGCTTCACAAATTGATGATGTGTCTTTAGATAATTGTGGTATAGTTTCGTATGTTTTAGATATTACCAGTTTTGATTGTTCTCATGTAGGTGAAAATACCGTAACCCTAACAGTAACAGATGCAAGTGGAAATACAGCATCAAAAACTGCCATAGTAACTGTAGAAAGTAATGAAAACCCAAATGTATGTTGCCTATATAATACTCCTTTTTCTGAAAACTTTGATACAACCGTAGCCTCAAATTCTTCTAATCCAAACGCACCAGAATGTTGGAGTTTTATTGCAGATGGATATGGTTGGGCTTTTGTTTCAAGTAACGCAGATAATAGTAATTATTTTAATCACTATGAACTTTTTAATAGTAGCGACGCATCAGAAAATTATATGCTTATCTCTCCAAAAATAAGTAATTTAAATACAGACGGGGCCTCCATTAATTTTCTACTAAAATCAAATCTTGACGGAACACAATTTCAAGTCGGTACGCTTTCTAATCCGTTGGATGCATCTACATTTACAGCTAGCGAAACACTAACATACAATACGCGTGGGGTTGGCAATTATGATATTTATACAGTCGAACTTCAACCCATATCTGAAAATAATTATATAGCTATTAAACATGGCAATAATATTAGATCTAAAATCTTTTTAGACAATTTACGAATTAACACGGCTTGTTTTTCGCCAAAAAATGTAGCTATCACAAATCTTACAGAAACCACTGCAACCATAACTTGGGATGCGACTGACACTGCTATAGATGGTTACGAATGGCAACTCATGGATGGTGAAAATATTTTACCAGCAACAACCGCCTTATTAGTGAGTAGTGGCTCTTTGCCAGTAGGAGCAACCACATTAGATTTAGCTGGTTTAATGGGCGGAAACACGTATTCATTTTACATAAAATCCTCATGTAATGATGATGTTAGTGGTTTTTCCGATATATTAAATTTTAGGACTTCAAGGCAAATAACACTTCCTCTTTTTGAAGGTTTTGAAACCACGTTAGAGGGTAGTTCTAGCAATCCTAATGCACCACTAGATTGGCGTTTTATAGATAGTGGAGATGGAGGTACTTATGCAGTGAATTCTACTTTTAGATCAAAAACAGGATCAGGTTCTTACGTGTTATACAATTCTTCAGATACAACAGGGAATTATATGCTGATATCACCACCTATAGCTGAATTAACGTCAGGTGGTGTGCAAATTAACTTCAGTGCTGATGGATTTAGAAACGATTTTATTGAGGTTGGAACACTTTCAAATCCAGAAGATCCTTCCACTTTTAGTCTAATTGAAACCTTAATGTTTAACCTGACTAGTGGGGATTATGTAGACTTTACAGCTAATATTCCGGAATCTTCTAACAGTTATTTTGCCATTCGGCATGGTCAAAATTCAAGCAATGCCTATTACTATATAGATGATATAAATGTCATTGCATTACCATGTATTGCTCCTATAGACATAGTTACTAGAGGTATAACGGATACTTTTGCAGAGCTATCTTGGGATCCCACTATTAATGCGGTTAATGGGTATGAATGGGTAGTCATGGCTGATGGCGAAATGCCAAATGTTGCTGATGCAATTGTTACAGGGAGTAATTCAAATACCGATAATTCAACAAATATATCTGGCCTAAATTCAAATACCGTTTATGATGCGTATGTGCGTGCTAAATGTGAATCTGATAGTTATAGTAATTGGTCAACAGTAAGAGAATTTAGAACGCTTTGTTCTAGTGAAACATTTCCTTATATTGAAGACTTTGAAACAGGGGTTTTTAATGCCTGCTGGAGCATATCAAATACTTCTGAAATTTTTATAGATACTAATTGTAGCAGCAATGCAACCAATTTTTTAAGAATCAATCCTGGATTAAACAGCATCGAAACCTCAAGTATAGATGTTAGTGGAGAAACTGAAATTGCTGTTAGTTTTGATTTCTTTAAGGGGTGTAACGTAGATTCAGATGATTCCAATGTTTTAGAGGTACGTTATTATAATGGAGCTGATTGGGTGCTTTTAGATACCCTTGATACTGCAAATTTAGACTCATTTTGGTTAACACAGCACTATATAATCTCTAGTGGTTTAACACATGCGTTCAAGCTAAAATTTTCTGGAGATTATAGTTATCCTTTTGCCGATGCATTTTCAATTGATAATTTAAGTGTAAATGCACCGCCTTCTTGTTTAAATCCACAAAACCTTTCGTCTTCAAATATAGCACAGACAAGTGTAGATTTATCGTGGGATATGTCAACAACTGAAACGGCAGGTTATGAATGGATAATTATGTTACCAGGTAACACACCAAGTAGTACTAATGCAGTGGCAACAGGTACGGTAAATAGCAGCATTACATCTGCTACGGTTATAGGTTTATCATCTCAAACTAGTTATTTTGCATATGTTAGAGCCTTGTGCGATAATACTACGGTTAGTAACTGGTCATCCCCAGTTAGTATTAAAACACTAGCGTCTGCACCAGAAAATGATAATGTTTGCGATGCTATAGCCTTAACCATGGATGCAACCTCTGCTGGAGATGCTTATACAACTTTGGCAGCAACAGCAGAAACAAATGAACCAGATACGGATTTAGAAGACGGCATCAACGGTTCAGTGTGGTTCACTTTTGTGGCGCCAGCATCAGGACAGGTTTT
>DIAL01000143.1:5709-7285 GCA_002414705.1 Flavobacteriaceae bacterium UBA5079 | reverse complement strand
TAAGCCATGTAATAAGCTTATATTTGTTCCGTAATTTAACAAGTTAATAGTCATGCATTCCAATAACAAGCACAACAAATCGTATGATTTTGAAAGATTAATTCAGGCAAATCCTGGTTTGATACCGTTTGTTTTTAAGAATGATTTTGAAACGAATACTATTGATTTCTCTTTGGCAGAAGCTGTTTATCAATTAAATAAAGCACTTCTTATTTCAGATTATGGGTTAACGGATTACCAATTACCTAAAGGTTATTTGTGTCCACCAATTCCGGGTCGCGCAGATTATTTGCATCACCTAAACGATTTAATTTCGCCTAAATCTGAACCTGTAAAAGGTTTGGATATTGGTGTTGGTGCCAACGCTATTTATCCAATTTTAGGCGCTAAATTATATAAATGGAACATGGTTGGTACAGATATTAATAGGGAATCTGTTGAAATTGCAAAAAACAATATCAATGTAAACCCTAGTTTAATAGATTTAGTTGAAATTAGATTACAAGAAAATCCTGCTCATATATTTACTGGAATTATTAAACCTAGTGAATATTATCATTTTACCATCTGTAATCCTCCATTTCATACCTCCGAAGAAGATGCTCTAAAAGGAACCCAACGTAAATTGAAGAATTTAGATTTGGATAAAAAAACGGCCTTAAATTTTGGAGGTCAATCTCATGAATTATGGTGTAATGGTGGCGAAGCATTATTTATTAAGCGGATGATTAAGGAAAGTAACACTTTTAGCAAGCAAGTTGGTTGGTTTACAACATTAGTTTCTAAAGCTTCCAATTTACCTAAACTAACCAAGCAATTACAAAAATCAGGTGTGACATACCAAATTATTGATATGAATCAAGGTCAAAAAAAATCACGGATTTTAGCGTGGAAGTTCCCCAATTAATCCAATTGGTAGTATCCACATTTTAGGTAAGCTCCTTCTGGAAAACCAATAGGATGATCTGTATCATGTTGAGTTTTTAACACCAATTTAAAGCGTCGTTTAGCTTGTGATAATGAAGCTTTATTTACATCAAAAAAAGCATCTGCTATAATTCGAGACGAACAAGATGCTAAAACCAGCAAACCGCCTTTTGCAGTAAGCTTCTCTCCTAGTTGTGCTAATTGTGCGTATTTCTTTTTTGCTAAATGTATTTCCGATTGTTGCTTGGCAAAACTTGGTGGATCAATAACGACCACATCAAAGGTTTTACCAGATTGGATAAGTTGTTCCATTTCGGTAAAAGCATCTCCAGCAATAATATGATGTTTTCCAGAATAGTCATTTAGCTTACCATTTTCTAAAGCTATTTCTAGCGCTTGCTTACTAATATCTAAACTGGTAACCTCCTTGGCTTGATTAGCCAGAGCATGAACTGAAAATCCGCCAGCATAGGAAAATACATCTAACACGGTTTTCCCTTTACTAAATTCACCCACACGACGTCTATTATCTCTGTGATCTAAAAAGTATCCTGTTTTATGACCTTTAATCACATTTGCAGAAAAATAAACACCATGCTCTATGAATTTTACCACCTCATTTTCTAAAGTGCCATAAATAACAGAACCA
>DIAL01000143.1:2350-5582 GCA_002414705.1 Flavobacteriaceae bacterium UBA5079 | reverse complement strand
CCAAGCCAAAATTGGCTTGTTGCAAATTTCGACTTAAACGCAAAACAACCGTGTCTACTTTTGAAACAGATATGAGCATTTCGGAGATGTCTTTGATATAACCTAACCAAATTTCAGAATATACTTTAATCACTAAAACATTAGCATATACATCAGCAATAAGTCCAGGAAATCCATCATTTTCGCCAAATAATAAGCGGTAACTATTAGTTTTGGTTTTTAAAAGTGGTTTTCTTTTTTCAAAAGCATCATCAATCTTATTTTTAAAGAATGTAGAATCAATTGTTTTGGGTTCACCATGATGTAACATTTTTATTCGAATAGGAGACGATGCATCATACAAACCAACACCAATGAAAGCATTATCTCGTTTTCTGAAAATAACTGCCACATCACCAGAATGGCCTTCTTTATTAATTTTCTCTATACTGTTTTCAAAAACCCAAGGATGCCCTTGAAGCACAGAACGTTCACCATTCGCATGAAGCTTAACAGCTAATCTTGTAGTTGATTTTTCAAATTCAGGAATATTAATAGAAGACATGTTGATATCGATTTATGCAAAAATAGAAAATGCATAGCAGCTAACAGCTTACTATGCATTTAAAATTAGTATTTGATGTGATTTATAAAATTAGATCGGATTTCCAAAAATATCCATTTCCACAACTGGTTTTCCTAGTTTTTTAACTTCAGACCATTGCGTGGCTTTATCACCAACTATAACATAAATCATTTCTGACTCTTGAAGATATTTATTGATGATGTTCTTGTAATCATCTAAAGTCATTGCAATTAATTCTGTTTGATTTTTTTCAATATAATCGTTAGAATATCCGTATTTACTAATATTACGAAGGATAGATAATTTAGCTCCTAAACTTTCGTAAGCACGTGTATTTGCTTTTAAAAGTTTGTTTTTGGTTAATTCTACTTCAGAATCTGTAAAATTATCGGCATAATTAGAAACCATTTCTTTGATAATCTCTAACGATTTTAACGTTGCATTAGCACGAACACTTGTTCTTACTGTAAAAGGCGCAATTTCCAAACTATTTCCAGTGCCAGAATACGCACCATACGTGTAGCCTTTTTCAATTCGTAATGTTTGAAATAAGCGACCACTAGAACCACCTCCTAAAATTTCATTTGAAAAATCTAAATTATCAGCATCTTCATTCGTTGCGGATAATGCTAATTTTCCGATGTTAAAAACCGATTGTTTAGAATCTGGAACATCAATAAAATAAATGGTGTTTTTATTATTCTCCGCAGGCAATTGAAACGTTGGAATCTGTGGTGCTTCACCTTTCCAAGTGTTTAAAGTTTCTAAAACGTTTAAAGTTTCAGATTTTGACATAGCTCCAGCAATATGAAAATTCGCGTTTTCAGGAACTAAATTTCTGTAATATGCTTTTAAATCATCTAAACTAATGTTCTTAAACGTTTCTAAAGTACCGTTTCCAGGAATGGCAAATGGATGATTTTTTCCATATAATAATTGGTTGTATACCAAGCTAGCAATAGCATTTGGATTAGACTCTCTGTCTTTTAAGCCAGTTTCTAGACCTTGCATTAATCTGTTATATTCAGCTTCGTCCCAACGTGGCTCTAAAATAATTTCTTTTACCAGAGTAATGGTTTCTTCAAAGTTTTTAGCTAAACAAGAACCTGTAATATGAAAATCTTCATTAGCACTATACATATTAATACTAGCGCCTAATAAACCAATAGCTTCTTCTAATTCAGCTGGTGTTTTGTTTGCAGTGCCTTCTAACATTAAACTGCTTAACATGCTAGCAACGCCTGCTTTATTTTCAGGATCTAAAAGTTGACCACCAGGAATAGTAATATCAAACTGAACTAAAGGTGTTTCGTTGTTTTCTATACCATAAATACTCATGCCGTTTTCTAAATTTCCAGTCCAAATGGCTGACATTTTAAATTTCGGCAATTCGCCAAAAGCAGGTTCACTTCTATCATATTTGCTAACTGTTTTTTCGTAATCAGCTTCTTCGCCTTGACCAACTTCTTCGTTTGCGACGTCTTGTTTCACTTCTTCAATCCAAACAGTTGCTTCTTTAGCATCTAAAACTGCTAATTCAAGTTGTCCTTTTGGAACAACGCTTGTCATAACATAATTTTTGTCTTGGATATATTGCTTGTAAACACGCATCACATCATCAGCAGAAACAGCATTTGTTAGTTTAGCTGTTTTGGTAATATAGCTAGGATCACCTGCAAATTCATTGTCCTGCCCTAATTGAAAAGCTTTATTTAAAACGGTACTTACACCTTGGTATAAATTGGTTTCTAATTCGGCTTTAATACGTTTTAAATCGCGTTCATTCACCCCATTTTCCTCAAAACGAATTAAACCAGAATCGATTGCTTTTTTAACCGCATCTAAGTCCGTTAGTTCGTTTGCCCGAACGCGAAATATAAATTCGCCTGCCAATTCACTACTAGATTGATAGGTTCCTATATTAGGTGCTAATTTTTGTTCCTCAACAACTACTTGATATAAAGGTGCGTTTTTACTACCACTTAACAATTGACCTAAAATTTGAAGTGCGTACGAATCTTCATGATGCTCTTCTACAGATGAAAAAACCATGCGTAATTCAGGGAGTTTTGCGAAATTATCTTCAAAATATAGCGATTTTGTTTCAGATAATGTAACAGGTTGTGCTGGTAAAGCCTGCACTTCTGGACCACTTGGTATTTCGCCAAACCATTTTTGAACGAGTGTTTTAGTTTCTTGAAAATCAATATCACCTGCTATTACTAACGTAGCATTACTGGCTCCATAATATTGGTTGTAAAACTCTTTAACATCATCAATGGTTGCCGCTTGTAAATCTGGTAAAGATCCAATAACGGTCCAATTATATGGATGTCCTTCTGGATAGAGATTGGAGCGAATAATTTCGTCTGTGTAGCCATAAGCTGCATTATCAACACGTTGGCGTTTTTCATTTTTAACCACTTGCTTTTCGCGCTCTAAAGCCGATTTGGTAACGGTATTTATCATATATCCAAAACGGTCTGAATCTATCCACAGGATTTTTTCGAAAGCATCCTTTGGAACCACTTCATAATATACGGTATAGTCGTTGGACGTTCCGCCATTTCGGCTTCCTCCCCATTCTGGAATCATTTTGCGGTTAGCACCAACAGGTACATTTTCAGAATCATTAAAACTCATGTGTTCAAAGAAATGCGCAAAACC
>DIAL01000143.1:1770-2234 GCA_002414705.1 Flavobacteriaceae bacterium UBA5079 | reverse complement strand
AATGCGCAAAACCTGTTTTACCTGGCTTTTCACGATTAGAACCCACATGCATAATGGTTGCAACGGCTACAATTGGATCACTACTATCTTGATGAAGTATCACTTCTAGACCATTATCTAATGTGAATTTTTCATAATCAATAGCGAAATCCTTTTCAATTTCCTGAACGGGTTCTTTGGGTTTTTCTTCACAAGACATAAAGAAAACGAGTAAAGCAAAAAAGCTTATAATTTTTGATTGCATAGTGTTTAGTTTAAGTTTTAAAGATACTTAAACTATGGAAGAGGCCATTGTAAAAAAGCGTTAAAATTAAATTTGACTATGATTTAAATGATAGATTTATCTGAATTGAAAAAATTAATTAATAAGAATTTTCTTGGTAACCGATTGGTTTAAATAAGCTACTTTAACAATGTATAAACCAGAACTTAACGACGCTACATTAACACTATTCCCTTGAATA
>DIAL01000143.1:0-1648 GCA_002414705.1 Flavobacteriaceae bacterium UBA5079 | reverse complement strand
CACTATTCCCTTGAATAGATGTTGCATGCCTTTTAATTAATTGTCCGTTTACATTATAAATGCTAATTTGTGCATCAGCATCCACGTTTTTAATATGAATATAATCCGTTGCTGGATTTGGATACATTTCAATTGTAAGAGTTTTAGTAATTTCTTCAGTACTTAAAGCATTACAATCTGTTTCGTTAGCTACAAAACTTGATGAATTATCTATAATCCAATTAGCTAAATAGGTGGCCAAAACATCATCTACAAAAATACAGCTCAAATTATTATTTCCTTGTGCATTAAAACTAGAAATTCTATGATTTCTGTCATTTCGGATATCCAAAGAATTTAAATTGTTATTACCTAAACGAACAAACCGTAAATCATCGTTCATAGATAAATCAATTTCGTTTATTAAATTATTGCTAGCGTGTAATAAGAATAATTCAGGTGCATTAAAAAGCTCTAATTCAGTAATATTATTGTTTTCACACAACAAACGTTTTAATCCAGTATTGATACTTAAATCTAATTCTGTAAAATTATTATTGCTAATATCTATGTATGAAATATCTGAACACTGACTAAATGAAATAGTAGGTAAATTATTATCCGAACACGATAAGGTGTGTAAATCGTAATTATTTGAAATGTTTAAGGCACTCAAATTATTGTTTCCACAGAATAGTGATTCCAATTCATAATTACTACTTACGTCCAAAGTGTTTAGGTTATTAGAGTAGCACCAAAGCACTTCAAGTTCTGGATTATTTAGAACATTAAGAGTGGATAAATTATTTAAATTACATGAAAGCAATTCTAAATTTGGTAAGTGAGAAACCGTTAATGTTTCTAATAAATTATTACTTACATAAATTTCTTTAAGGAACGTGTTTTGGTTAATATTGAGTGTTTCTAAACTATTATTTTCAATATCTAAAACCTCTAAATATATATTGTTGGATAAATCTAAAGTTGTAATATTATTTGAATAACTATATAGGTGTTTTAAATTAACAAAAGCTTCAATTCCTGTTAAGTCATGAATATTTTCTTCGTAAATGTTTAAGCTAATTACAGCTTCAGCTTCTGAATTTAAAATGTTTCCATTTAAACCGTTGGTGTCTATACCAAAATTAATAAGTACTTGCTCAAAATTAGAATCTAGAATAGCAGTTGTAGTTTGCGCATTTGAGATACTGCAAAACATAATAGTCATGCAAAGAAACATGATTTGTTTAATTTGTGTTGTAGGATTTTTTAAAGTCAAAGTTTTAGGTTTAATAGCGTTTGGTGAGATAAATGTATTATTAAATTGTAGTTGCATCTATTAAATTCGTTGTGTTAAGCATTAAAATCGGTAATCTGCTTATTGATTGCAGTTTAACCTTTAAAAGTGATCAACAATTTATTGTTAAAACCATAAGTAGTTCGTTTTACTAATTGTATTTTTGCACTTAATTTGATAGAAAATTTAATATGCTTCAGTTATTTAGACTCACTGCCTTTTTGGAAGGCGTTTCTTATATCCTTTTATTATTTATAGCAACACCTATAAAATACCTGTCGGATGATCCGCAATACGTAAAAATGTTAGGGATGCCACACGGAATATTATTTATTGCCTATATTATTCTTGCCATTGTGATTAGCAAGAAAA
>DIAL01000051.1 GCA_002414705.1 Flavobacteriaceae bacterium UBA5079 | reverse complement strand
ACTTGGGCTGTAGGCCTTTGACATGATATCGTTATCTCCAGACAATAATTCAGCTGGATTTATATAGTTGCCTGTAGATTTGCTCATTCTAGCACCATTTAATTCTAACATATTGGCATGCATCCAATATTTTACGGGAGCTTGACCTTTAGAAGCTTGGTTTTGTGCAATTTCACATTCGTGATGTGGGAATTTTAAATCCATTCCACCACCATGAATATCAAAATATTCGCCAAGATATTTGGTGCTCATGGCAGTACATTCTAGGTGCCATCCTGGAAAACCATCGCTCCAAGGAGAGGGCCATCTCATAATATGTGTTGGTTCTGCTTTTTTCCAAAGCGCAAAATCCTGCGGATTTTTTTTATCACTCTGACCATCAAGCGCACGAGTGTTATGAATTAAATCTTCTAGTTTACGTTTACTTAAAATGCCATATTCATTAGATTCATTGTATTTATGAACATCAAAATAAACAGAGCCATTTACAACATAAGCAAATCCGTTATCTATTATAGATTGTATTAATTCTATTTGCTCAATAATATGTCCTGTTGCAGTAGGCTCAATGCTAGGTGGTAAAAAATTAAACGTATTGAGTACATTATGAAAATCCACCGTATAACGTTGTACAATTTCCATGGGTTCAATAGACTCTAAACGTGCTTTTTTGGTTATTTTATCTTCACCAACATCACCATCATTTTCTAAATGGCCAGCATCAGTAATATTCCGAACATAGCGCACTTTATACCCCAAATGTTTGAGATAGCGAAAAATCATATCAAAAGACATGAAAGTCCGCACATTTCCCAAATGCACATTACTATAAACCGTTGGTCCACATACATACATCCCAACATAGCCATCTGTAATGGGTTTAAACGATTCCTTTTCGCCACGTAAAGTGTTGTAAATTTTTATGTCTTGTTGGTTGTATAATGGCATGGTTTTATTTTTGATTTGCTTGACTTATGTTAAGAATTTTTAGCGTTTATAGTCACTTTCAGATTCATTAATTAACGCTAAATGGCTAACGCACTAAAATTGTGTATCCAATTTAATATAATCTAAAAACTCACGTCGTGTTCCAGCTTCTTTAAATTTTCCGCCAAATTCCGCAGTAATCGTGCTGCTTTCTGTATCGCGAATCCCTCTAGAGTTTACACATAAATGTTTAGCATCTATAACGCAAGCAACATCATCTGTGTTTAAAACTTTTTGAAGTTCCTTAACAACTTGAATGGTTAAACGTTCTTGAACTTGAGGACGTTTGGCGAAATAATCAACAATCCGATTCATCTTAGATAAACCAACAACCGTTCCGTTAGAAATATAAGCAACATGTGCTTTTCCAACTATGGGTAGTAAATGATGTTCGCAGGTTGAGTAAACCGTAATGTTTTTTTCAACCAGCATTTCACCATATTTATATTTATTGTCAAAAGTGGATGCGCTAGGTTTTTTATCTGGATTTAAGCCACCAAAAATTTCATTTACAAACATTTTTGCAACACGATTTGGTGTTCCTTTTAGGCTATCGTCAGTTAAATCAAGTCCCAATGTTTCCATGATATGGCGCACATCGTCTTTAATTATTTTAATTTTTTCTTCTGAATTTAAAACAAAAGCATCAGCACGTAATGGTGTGTCAGCCGAAGTTCCAACATGGTCCTCTCCAATAGCATCAAAATCAGCAGTATTATCGTTAATTTTCATTATTTCGAAATAAATAGGTTTTTAATCTGCAAAGATAAGGAATTCCATTTTTTTGATAACTGAATTAACAAACAATTAATTTCCTGATAAAAGTAGAAAGGTTTCCTTAAATTTTTCTTATTTTACACCACTAAAATTTAGTATAATATTAACCCTTCTTGTAGAAATTCCTTCTATAACAAAGGATTTAGTTAAAATCTCATGAAAAAGATAATTACATTAGTTTGTTTTCTCCTTGTTAGTGCAACATACGCACAAATTATTGCCATTGACGATGTGCTTGTTGGTCGTGCAGACAACCCAAATGCATCAACTTCTACTGGAAATCGTGCTTTTTTAAACGATTACTTTAATGGTACAGCTATTAATTTTGGAACTGTTGGTAACTTCACTTTTACTGAAACCGTAGCAGATCCATCAGGTTTTATAGTTTTTAATCCATTAGGTTTTGTAAATATAGCAGCCAATACACCTCAAGGTATCTATTATATTACCTATCAGATTTGCGAAAATGCCAATCCTACAAACTGTGATGAAGCCGTTATTGAAATTCGTATTTTCCCAGGGAGTATAAGTTCGGGTTCCGGTTCGTCTGAAATGAGTATTTCGGCAAGTACAGGTAACGTAAACTGTGGTGGTAATGTGTGTATTACAGATCCATTTTGTTTGGATTTAAATACAGGAACCATTCCGCCTTTAACTCTTTCGGCATCCTATCAAGATATTGGAGCTTCTAACACGTATGTGGTTAATACCATACCTTTTAACCCACCGTTTTCTTTTGGGGAAACTGCAGGTGATACATCCTTAAATGTAGATGATGTATGGAGTCCTGCATTAAATTTTGCTTTTGATTTTGAGTTTTATCAACAGAATTATACCCAATGTACTTTGTCAACCAATGGCGCTGTTAGTTTTGATTTGTCTAATGCAGGGACTTTTCACTTTTGGACACCTGCTGCAGGTGCATTAATTCCCAACAATACGGATGCAGCTTTAGCGGATGGTAATATTTTTGGAGCTATTCACGATATCTTCCCAGGAGCAGGAGGAGTGCCTACTTCAAGTTATAGTATTACATATGGAGTAAAAGGTGAAGCACCTTTCCGAGTTTTTGTTTTTAGCTTTTTTAACCCACCACAATTTGGTTGTACAACGTTAAGAACATCTCAAATGATTATGTTTTATGAAACTACAAACGTCATTGAAACCTATATATTTCAAAAGCCAGTATGTGCAACATGGGCAGGAGGAAGATCAGCTATTGGGATACAAAACCCAGCAGGAACGCAAGGTGTTTCACCACCTGGCAGAAATACAGGTG
>DIAL01000005.1:6497-9673 GCA_002414705.1 Flavobacteriaceae bacterium UBA5079 | reverse complement strand
AATTTTTCCTTTCTTCTAATTTTATGGTCATACCATTTAGCTTTCTAGATAAATCAGAATCCGTTTCAAAAAAGTCCTTGTCAACTGTTTTTATGATATAGCGGGACTGTGAAGTTTCAATATTAGATTTATTAATATCATCATCCTTTTGGCAATTATAAAAAATAAGGCAAGCTAATAACATAGTAAACCTTAAAAATAAAGGCTTAAATTGATTTTTGTTTTGTTTTGTTTTGTTTTGTTTTGTTTTGTAAAATTCATGTTTTATTTTTAAATGGTTAGCCAACAAACCTAGACTAAATATACCATTTATAAAATACGTAGTTCTACGTAATTTTTGGGTTTTCGATGAGGTATAAAAAGTGATTAAGGAGATTCCTGCTTCCGCAGGAATTTTACATCCTATAAATCCATTCCGCAGGATTGACTGTTTTCGTTTCTTTAAACACACTAAAACTCAAAATCGTTTCGCCATTGGCTGGATTGGTAAATACTTCGCCAACGGGTTGCTTGGTGCTTACCTTATCACCTTTTTTAACGTATATTTTTGCCATATTGGAATAGGCTGTAATATAATTACCATGCTGGATTAATAAGGTTGGATTTCCGTTTTTAGAGGAAATGACGCGTAATACTTCGCCATTAAAAACGGCACGTACTTGGGCATTTTTTTCTGTGGCAATACGGACTCCTGTACTTTGAATCATGACGCTTGGAACCAATGGAGACGGTTGTTTTCCGTAACGCACTTTAACCACGCCTTTTTCAACTGGCCAAAGCAATTTCCCTTTATTAGAAACAAAATCTTTTGCCAAAGCAGCTGCTTCTGGTGTTAATGCAAAACCACTAGATGCAGTTGTTGTTTTACCCGCTTTTTTGTTGGATGCGGCAATAGCTTCACGAATAATTTTTTCTATCTCACGATCAATTTTATCTGCCTCACTTTGCTTCTTACGTATTTGAGCTGTGTAATTTGTTAGGTTTTTATTAATGGAAGCCATGAGCTCTCTATGTTGCACGAGTTCTTTTTCTAATTCGCGTTGCGCTACACGGTTTTCATCAATCAGTTTTTGCTTATCGGCTTTTTGCCTTAATAAATCGGTATTGGTTTCTTGAAGTTCGGCTGTTTTGGTTTTAATAGATTCGCCTTGCTCCTTTTGGTAATTGGCATACTGATTTAAATATTGAACACGTTTATAGGCTTGCTTAAAATTAGTAGATGATAATAAAAACATCACGCGACTTTGCTCACTTTTGCTTTTGTAGGAGGTTTCAATCATCTTGGCATAGCTGGCTTTCAACGTTTCCAATTCATCACGTAATTCGGTAATTTTATTTTGATTATCGTTTATTTCACGCGTTAATAAATTGGCTTGTTGGTTGGTAACCTGAATAAGATTTTTACGCACATTCACGCGGTAATTCACATCTTCAATCAACGATATTTGCGATTTCTGCTTGGTTTTATCCTTAAACAATAACTCGTTAATTTGTTTAATTTCGGTACGTAAAGCTTGCCTGCGTTCTTCTAATTCCTGTTGTTTTTTACTTTGCGAAAAGCCTAAAACAGATATCAGTAGAAATCCAATGATTAAAAAATATGTTTGCGTTGGTTTTATCATGATTACTTTAAATCAATTTTATCAAATCCGGATGGAATTTTAAACGGAAATCTGACGTCTTCATTCAAACTAACCGATTTTATTTCCAGTTCAATGATGGTTTCATCATCACCTTCCAAAGCTATTATTTTTAATTGTTCTGGTAAAGTTTGTTTGTCTATAATTTGATAATTTAAATAATCAACTTGTAAAAAGCGTGATTCCTGTGGTTGTTGCAACTGTTGGGAATTCATTTTAAAATGTGCTGGATTTACAATATAAAACAACTCAAAAAGCGCTAATTGTTCTTTGGGTTGAAATAAATACGCATCCTCAAAAACAGACATATTAAAGGTGTTTTTATCTAAATTGAAAATAGCATTCCCTAATAATAAATTTTGGACTTTATTATAATCTAATTCTGTTCCCAATAAATCACTTAAATAACTAAAATCACCATCAAAATAGGTGTTGTCTAGTTTGTTGTAAAATTGCACGTTATCTGGTGTAATCATTAAACGAATTAAGTTTAATGCCGAATTAATCCAAATGGTTTTATCTATTTCCATACGCATGGTTACCGTATGGCTTTGCGACTTGGTGCCTTCTGTATACACCACTTTTACTTTAGCTTGCATAGTTTTAAATACAGGTGCGCTTTTATGATATGCTTTTAAAACCTCCTTTTTGGAAAGCGTTAAATTGGCTTCACCTGACGTTAAACTGGCTGTAGACTTGCAGCTCATAACCATCATAAGTAAGAGGGTTACAAGCCATGGAATATGGCGTTTAGTATTCATTAATTTGAGGACTCTAATTGTTGGGCTTTTTCTATAAACATTTTAGCCTTGTTTGTATTGTTTAATTGGGTGTGTGCAATACTTAATTGTTTGTAAAAATCGGCTTGCATTTTAGTATCGTCTATAATATAATCTAAACCAATTTCTAATGTATCAATAGCTTCTTTTGGTTTTTTAAGTTCATTTAAAGCTACACCATTTACCAAATAAAATATAGGTTGAGATGGGTATTTATTTAATGCTGAAGCACACATAGCTTGTGCTTTTTTGTAATCTTTTAAATCAATGTGAAGTAATAATATGTTTCTAGTAATACCAAAGTTATCAGGATCTTTCTCTAGCGCTTTTTCGTAATAAGAACGTGCTTTTGCTTTATCTCCTTTTTTGAGGTAATATTGGGCAACTTCTAGAGAAGACGTCCCTTTTTTATCTTCCGTTACAAGTGACGTAGCTTCAATTAAATCGGATTCGTATTCTGGGTTTTCAGAAACAAATTGGACAAAATCAGATAATACCATCAATTTTGCTTCTGGCTTTATTTGGGAACTTTGAATAACTATTTTCATAGAGGCAATAGCCGCTTCAGCATTGTTTTCTTCCACATAAAACTTATAAAGTGCCAAATGTGCTAATTGCGAATTAGGTTTAATTTCTAATAGTTTTTTAGCGGTTTCAAAAGCTTTATCTTTTTCGTTATTCTCACTATACCGATAAATTAAAGCCAAGTAATTGGTTTCTTCATCTGGATGGTCTTCCACACGGTCTTCCAAATTTT
>DIAL01000005.1:3155-6437 GCA_002414705.1 Flavobacteriaceae bacterium UBA5079 | reverse complement strand
CGGTCTTCCAAATTTTCTATTTGCTCTTTCTTTTTGCCTGTAATTTCATAGATCTGATTTCGTATGACATCTCTGGTCATGGAAATACCCAACTCGGCATCCATTTCATCCAAAACTTTTAAGGCATCGTTATAATTTTTAGTTTTAACGTATAATGTTGCCAAATCTTCTTTATAATCTGGATGATACTGTACCAATTGCTTAACAACTTTTATGGCTTTATCATAATCGTCCTGCTGCGCATAAACGTCGTAAAGTTCATCTAAATACCACTCGTTATCGGGTTCCATTTTAATGGCATCCTTAAGCGCATCTTCAGCTGCGCCAAAATTTTTAAGCTTGTTATAATTTTTTCCTAACTCGTAATGATAAACCGATTTTGAATCGTCCAATTCAATACACTTAAGAAGTGCTTTTACCGCACGATCATAGTTTTCAATCCCTTTTTGTTTTAAGGCTTCAAAGAAATACTCTTGCTGTAAATCTTCAACCTCTCCTAAATCGTCTTGATTGATTTTATTGTAATCTATTTGCGCATAATTTGTCTGCGGTATGCATAACATTCCGAAGATAAATACGAGTAAGTAGATTTTTTGTTTCATTTGTGAGATTCTTCACTCTGTTCAGAATGACAATTCCAGTTTATTCTAAAACGGAATAATCACCAATACTAATTTTTGTAAATTCACCATTATAAGTCACATGATTTCCAATCATAGCTTCGTCTAAATTAGCATTTTTTATAGAGGTATGCGTTTGTATTAAGCTATTTTTAACGGTTGAAGCTTCAATGGTACAATTATTTCCAATAGATACATTTGGACCAATAGTAGCATCTTTAAGCACCACATTTTTGCCAATAAAACACGGTGGAATGATTTTAGAATTGTGATTTTTTAAATCGGCTGAAATTAATTCTTCACCATCTTTTGATAAAAACCCAAGCATACGTGCGTTAGTTTCAATTGTTACGGCTTTATTTCCGCAATCCATCCACTCATCTACCTGACCCGTTTTAAAGACTTTTCCATCTGCCATCATACGCTTAATACCATCGTTAATTTGGTATTCACCTCCATTAACAATATTATTATCTAGCACATATTGCAAAGCCTCTTTTAAAACGCTAACGTCTTTAAAATAGTATATACCAATAACGGCTAAATCGCTTACAAAGGTTTCCGGTTTTTCAACCAATTCCACAATTTCTTGGTTATCATTCAATTTTACAACGCCAAAAGCTTCTGGTTTGTCAACTTGTTTAACCCAAATAACTGCGTCCGCTTCTTGATCTAATTTAAAATCCGCACGAATTAAGGTATCTGCATACGCAATTACGGTTGGTCCAGATAATGATTCTTTGGCACACATAATGGCGTGTCCTGTTCCTAGCGGTTCATCTTGACGGTAAATAGATGCCTTGGCTCCTAAAGATGTAGCTAAAGCCTTCAAACTACCAACAACATCATCCCCAAACCATGCCGCATCACCTAATACAAAGGCAATTTCTTCAACGGGTTGGTTTAGAACTTTTACAATATCCTTTACCAATCTGTGAACAATGGGTTCACCAGCAACTGGAATTAATGGTTTTGGTACTGTTAAACTATGTGGACGCAGACGCGAACCGCGTCCTGCCATGGGTACTATTATTTTCATCTTTTAAAGTTGATTCGTTTTTTGTTTAGTTGTTGATTTGTTTTAGAAACGAGATATTTCTTATCGTCCTGAAACCTAAATCCATAATCGTAATCCGTCATCATTTTACACCTGTACTGCCAAAACCACCTGCTCCTCTATCGGTTTCAGATAGTTCATCAACGGTCATCCATTCAGCACGTTCATGCTTGGCGATAACTAATTGTGCAATGCGTTCACCATTTTCTATGGTAAAATCTTCATTTGAAAGATTAACCAAAATCACACCAATTTCGCCACGATAATCGGCATCAACTGTTCCTGGTGCATTTAAGACGGTTATTCCTTTTTTAGCGGCTAAACCACTTCGTGGGCGAACTTGTGCTTCAATTCCAACTGGTAATTCAATAAATAAACCAGTGCCAACAATGCTTCTCTCTAAAGGTTTTAAAACTCTTGACTCTGATAAATTGGCTCGTAAATCCATACCTGCAGATGCTATGGTTTCATAATGTGGTAAAGCATGATTAGATTTATTGATGATTTTAATAGTCATATTATGATTTTAATAGTTGCTTAATGTCTTTTCGTTCTGATACATAAACGATTCCCAAAAATACTAAAACTAAAATGGTACTCACATAGTAATTGGCATTAAATGCGTAATATGAGACTGCCGAAATTGCAGTTGCTAAAACCAAATAACCACCAATTCTCATGATATCATAAGGTACTGGATAGTACTTTTTTCCTATTTGATAAGACATTAACATCATACTTCCGTAAGCTGCCAACGTTGCCCAAGCTGAAGCCATAAAGCCAATACGCGGAATCATTATATAGTTGAAAGCAATAGTAATAACAGCACCTATTAAAGAAAAATACATGCCGTATCTTGTTTTATCAGTGAGTTTATACCATATAGCCAAATTGAAATAAATACCCAAACACAAATTTGCTAAAAGTACGATTGGAACAATATCTATAGCTATCCAATACGATTCGTTTTGAACAAGCAATAACTTAAACAAATCAAGAAATGAAACCGTAACCACTAACATGATGCTTCCAAGTATAACGAAATACTTCATGATTGTTGCATAGGTTTGCTTGGCATTTAATTCTTTAGCATGATTAAAAAAGAAGGGTTCCGCACCTAGCCTGAATGCTTGAATAAAAATGGTCATGAACACGGCAATTTTATAACAACCACTGTAAGCTCCATTTATAGATTTTCCTAACATTTCCGGCAATAACCATTTATCGAAATTTTCGTTGATGACATACGCCAATCCTGCAACCATAATTGGCCAACCATAATTCAGCAATTGTTTGAAAATGGTTTTACTGAATAGCCATTTTGTTTTAAAGAAATAAGGTGATAATAAAAGTAAGGTTGATATACTTGCAACAAGGTTAGCAATAAAAATGTATTGGACTAAATCATTATCATTATAACCCGGAAATTCAATACCAAATTTTGGAATAGCCCAAAGAAAAAAGTAATTTAAAATTACAAATACAACAACATTAGAAAGCTTTATTGCCGTAAATTTCAAAGGCCTTCCTGTAGCTCTTAAATACGCAAATGGTGCTACAACAAGGGCATCTAAAATCAATACACCAATTAATAAGTTAAAGTAT
>DIAL01000005.1:2775-2986 GCA_002414705.1 Flavobacteriaceae bacterium UBA5079 | reverse complement strand
GTTCATTAAACATAATAACCACTAAAAAAAACACAATTGTTGAGACCGTTAAACTTATTAAGACGGTTGAAAACACCTTCTCACTTTCTTTATTTTTAGTAAAAAACCTAAAAAAAGCCGTTTCCATTCCATACGTTAATAAAACATTGAAAAAAGCCGCATATACATAGAATGTTGTATTGTCTGAATAACTTGACGTTTCCAATGTATT
>DIAL01000005.1:2133-2643 GCA_002414705.1 Flavobacteriaceae bacterium UBA5079 | reverse complement strand
ATCTGTATGTAAACGGACTAAAACTAGATTCATGAGTCTAGGAAGTACGGTTGCCAATCCGTAAATAATTGTGTCCTTAAAAAAGGTTTTTATAGTACCCAAGTTTCTATATTTGAAGTGCTAAATATAGGGTTTTAATACAGGACTTGCAACGGCATCCTAATTCCTGATTTAGAGCTATCTTTATATTACTTAAAGCTCCTTTTTTATCATGTTATTGTATTTATAGTACTTGAGTGGTTCCTTTTCTTAAAATACCAATCCGTATCTGAAACTATAGGTTTAGAACTTGAACAACCTGTAACCAAAACAATAGATAAAACAACTATAAAAATAAAGAATCTTGTTTTTATGATTTTAAAATTTCATATTTAAAGATACACGT
This sequence comes from Flavobacteriaceae bacterium UBA5079, assembly GCA_002414705.1. Lineage (GTDB taxonomy): Bacteria > Bacteroidota > Bacteroidia > Flavobacteriales > Flavobacteriaceae > Algorimicrobium. Next base: position 2,258 of record DIAL01000005.1, on the reverse strand, counting down.
TTAACCATAAAAAAGACCTTTCAGGTTTTAAACTTGAAAGGTCTTAAATATTTCTAATTTAGAACTAAGCAGTTCTGAAGATTAATTATTAAGTGCTTCGGTTCAATGAAATTTGACTACACTTA
>DIAL01000005.1:519-2017 GCA_002414705.1 Flavobacteriaceae bacterium UBA5079 | reverse complement strand
GTCTAATTATTAAGTGCTTCTGCTCAATGAAATTTGACTACACTTACGCTACGTCTAATTATTAAGTGCTTCTGCACAATGAAATTTGACTACACTTACGCTACGTCTAATTATTAAGTGCTTCTGCACCACCAACAATTTCTAAAATCTCGTTTGTAATAGAAGCTTGACGTGCTTTATTATATGTTAATTTTAATTGATCGCGTAATTCGGTTGCGTTATCCGTTGCTTTGTGCATAGCCGTCATACGTGCGCCATGTTCTGAAGCAAATGAATCTCTAATACCTTTATATAATTGCGTTTTTAAAGACTTTGGAATTAATTGCTCTACGATTTCAATTTTTGAAGGTTCAAAAATATAATCTAAAATGACATTATCATCTTTTTCAATAGGTACAATTGGCAAAAATTGCTCCACCATAATTTCTTGAGTGGCTGCATTTTTAAACTTGTTATAAACGATTTCAATTTTATCAAATTCGCCTGCAACAAATTTATCCATCAACATTTGTGCTAAATCCGCAACATTATCGAAAGTTAAATCGTCAAAAATGTCACTCTTATTTGCAATTACGTTACCTGTCTTTTTAAAAGCATCATTCGCTTTTTTACCAACAGCTACGTAAGACACTTCTTTATTCGCATATTTTTCAGCAGATACTTTATTAACTGCTTTTATAATATTAGAATTAAAAGCACCACACAAACCTCTGTTAGAAGTAATAGCTACAATAAGTACTTTTTTTACGTCGCGTTGTTCTGAAAATTTGCTGCCAGAATCTGCATCTAAAGTCGCGCTTAAGTCCTGTAAAAGCTCGGTTAACTTATCTGCATAAGGACGCATAGCTGTAATAGCATCTTGTGCTTTCTTTAACTTTGCAGCCGATACCATTTTCATGGCACTAGTAATCTGCATGGTTGAAGATACCGATGATATTCTGTTACGTATTTCTTTTAAGTTTGCCATTTTTTCCGCTCCTAACCTCTCTAATAGAAAGGGATTGATTAGTTAAACTATATGATAATTTTCTAATCCTTCTTTTCATTGAAGAGAAGGATTGGAATATTTTTACTTTCTATACTTCGCTGATAAATCTTTAGCTACCGTAGTTAGGGTATCTGTAACTTCGTCAGTTAATTTTCCAGCTTTTAAACTTGCTAACACATCGCTATGTTTTGCACCTAAAAATTCTAAATAATCGCGTTCAAATTCTTTTACTTTCTCAACAGGAACGTCTCTTAATAAGTTTTTAGATCCAGCATAAATAATAGCTACTTGATCTTCTACCTTGAAAGGGTCATTCTGTGCTTGCTTTAAAATTTCAACGTTACGTTTACCTTTGTTAATTACATTTAAGGTAACCGCATCTAAATCAGATCCAAACTTCGCGAAAGCTTCTAATTCACGGTATTGTGCTTGATCTAATTTTAATGTTCCAGATACTTTTTTCATGGATTTAATCTGTGCATTACCACCAACACGAGATACTGAAATACC
>DIAL01000005.1:0-332 GCA_002414705.1 Flavobacteriaceae bacterium UBA5079 | reverse complement strand
ACACCAGAGTTAAATAAATCTCCATCCAAGAAGATTTGACCATCTGTAATAGAAATTACGTTTGTTGGAATATATGCTGAAACGTCTCCTGCTTGTGTTTCAATAATTGGTAATGCCGTTAAAGAACCACCACCTTTTACAATTGGCTTTAAAGTATCTGGTAAATCATTCATTTCTTTAGCAATATCATCATTATTAATGATCTTTGCAGAACGCTCTAATAAACGAGAGTGTAAGTAGAAAACGTCACCTGGATATGCCTCACGTCCTGGTGGACGACGTAATAATAATGATACTTCACGGTATGCTACGGCTTGTTTTGATAAATCATC
>DIAL01000027.1 GCA_002414705.1 Flavobacteriaceae bacterium UBA5079 | reverse complement strand
TTTCATCACGTTTAAAATTTTTATCAGAATCGTTTAAACGACTCATTTCAAACACATATTTATTTACAATACGATCATAATCGTCTCGGATGTCTGATTCTAATTTCATATCATTAACACGTTCATAAAACCATCGTTGCATGTTAGCGCGTTCTTCTACTGTGTAAACAGTATCTACTTTTGCTTCTTGTAATTCAATTTGTTTTTCTGATTTAATCTGTGCAAAACTGGCGTTTACTGATAATAAAAACAAACATGCACATAAGATCCTAGTAGCTTTCATAGAGTTAAATTTTAGTTACCAATATACTATTTTTTAACAATCAAAAATAAGCAAATTTATATTTGAAAAAATATTGTTTAACTTTTAAATTAATTACTTAAACATTTTGTATCTTTACACCAGAAATTACGTATTATGGCAAAAAAGAAAAATATTACCCAAGACAAGCTCATTTCATTTTATATGGATCATGTTTTAATGCATAATCACGCACCAAAAACCGTGTATGCATTTGCAAAAGAGAATAATTTTGATGAAACAGAATTTTATAAAAACTTTGCTTCTTTTAAAGCATTAGAGAAATCTATTTTTAAAGTGTTTTTTGATAACACCATGCATATTTTAGAAAAAAGTGACGAGTATCAGCATTTTGATGCCAGAAACAAACTATTAAGTTTCTATTTTACATTTTTTGAAAACTTAACAGCTAACCGTAGTTATGTGGTTTATGCGCTTGAAAATAAGGGTTTAAAATCATTAAGTACACTTTCTGAATTACGCCATGCCTTCAAAAAATTTATTGATACGTTAGATATTGAAACCATTGATATTAAAGAGCCTCGTATTGTAAAGTTACAGGATTATTCCAAACAGGAATCATTTTGGATTCAACTAATAATGATTATGAAATTTTGGTTGGATGATACATCTGCTTCTTTTGAAAAAACAGATATTTTTATTGAAAAATCTGTACATGCTGGTTTTGATTTAATGGATATCAAGCCACTAAAAAGCGTATTAGATTTAGGGAAATTTCTCTTTAAAGAAAAAATGCAGTAAACGCCTATGAAAACAATTGATAGTATTCCGACAAGCAAAATACAACGTGCTAGCAAGCTGGTAAAAACAGGTGCTAAAGTTGGTGTTAACTACTTAAAGTATTATGGTGATAAAATAACCAAAACAGAGTTAGAAGCGAAGGAAAAATTAAATCAAAACAATGCCGAAGACATTTATGATGGCCTAAAACAATTAAAAGGTAGTGCTCTTAAAGTAGCACAAATGTTAAGCATGGAAAAAAGTATTTTGCCACAAGCTTATGTGGAAAAATTCTCACTAGCACAATTTTCTGTTCCACCACTTTCACCGCCTTTGGTTGTAAAAACATTTAAAAAATATTTTGGCGAATCGCCAGATGTTATTTTTGATACCTTCAACTCAACTTCTGTTAACGCAGCAAGTATTGGACAGGTTCATGTTGCAGAAAAAAACGGTAAAAAATTAGCTGTTAAAATTCAATATCCTGGTGTAGCAGAAAGTATTCAGTCGGATTTATCCATGGTTAAACCCATTGCCATTAAAATGTTTAACATTAAAGGTAAAGATTCAGATAAGTACTTCAAAGAGGTTGAAAATAAGCTAGTTGAAGAAACTAATTATATTTTAGAACTCAAACAAAGTCAAGAAATTGCTAAAGCCTGCGAGCATATTCCACATTTAAAATTTCCTGATTATTATCCAGAGTTATCATCAGAACGCATTATTACTATGGATTATATGACTGGCGACCATTTATCTGAATTTACAGCAATAAACGCCAATCAAGATATGGCTAATCAAATTGGGCAATCGCTTTGGGATTTCTATATGTTTCAAATTCACAAGCTAAAAAAAGTACATGCAGATCCACATCCTGGAAACTTTTTAATTTCAAAAAAAGGAGACTTGATTGCGTTGGATTTTGGCTGTATGAAAACCATTCCACAAGATTTTTATATTCCTTATTTTGAATTAGCCGAAAAGAAAAGTATTGAAAATCCTGCTATTTTTCGTGAAAAAATGTTCGAATTAGAAATATTACGCACAGACGATTCTCCTGAAGAATTAGATTTTTTCAGTAATATGTTTCATGAAATGTTGAGTATTTTTACGCAGCCATTTCACGAGGAAACCTTCGATTTTTCTGATCCTACTTTTTTTGGCCGCATAGCAGATTTAGGTGAAAAATATTCAAAAAATACCGAATTACGCAAAATGAACGGCAATCGTGGTTCCAAACATTTTATTTACATTAACCGTACGTTTTTCGGATTGTATAATCTCATGTTCGACCTAAAAGCTAAAGATGTCAAAATTAATAATTTTCATAATTTGTAATGACACATTTTAGCCACGAGGAAATTTCTAAATTGGAGCATCTATATAAAATTAACCTTATAAATAGTTGTTCAGGGTTTAAGTCTGCTAATTTAATTGGTACTAAATCGGGAGATGGGATTGAAAACGTAGCTATTTTTAGGTCAGTTACACATGTAGGATCAGAACCACCTTTATTGGGTGTATTTATGAGACCAACAACGGTAGCCAGAAATACATACGATAATATAAAGGAAACTGGTTTTTATACTTTAAATCATGTACATGAATCTATAGTTTCAGAAGCGCATCATACATCAGCCAAATATGACAAACAGATTTCCGAATTTGATGTTACATCCTTAAAATCTGAATACAAACCCGGAATACATGTCCCATTTGTTGCAACTGCTCCTGTACAAATGCATATGGAATTTGTGGAAGAATATAATATAAAAGCCAATGGTACCATTTTAATCATTGGCAAAATTAAAGCCTTGTTCATTCAGGATAATTTATTAGAATCAGATGGCTTTGTTAACTTATCCAAAGGAAACGTAGCAACCATAAACGGATTGGATGGATATGCCATTCCAAAATTAAAAGAACGACACGCTTACCAACGACCAAAAACAACTATAAATACACAATAAAAAACAATTTAAATGAAAATTCTTGTAACAGGTGCAACAGGTTATATTGGCAAACGCCTAATTCCATTGCTTGTTCAGGATGGTCATCAGGTTATTTGTATGGTTCGTGATATCTTACGAGCAGATGCTAATTATGTTGAAGAACCGCATATAGATTTTATTGAAGGGGATTTTCTAAAACCTAAAACGCTTACCAATATCCCAAAAGATATTGATGTGGCTTACTATTTAATTCATTCCATGTCCAATTCATCAAAAGATTTTGAAGATTTGGAAGCGCAATGTGCTGAAAATTTTAAAGACGCATTACAAAAAACGAAGGTTAAACAAGTTATTTATTTAAGTGGTATTACTAACGATGAAAACTTATCTAAACATTTACGCTCTAGAAAGCAAGTTGAAGAAATTCTGAAAACAGACAGCTATGCAACTACCATTTTTAAAGCAGGAATTATAGTAGGTTCTGGAAGTTCTTCTTTTGAAATTATTAGGGATATTGTTGAAAAATTACCATTCATGATTGCTCCAAAATGGCTCAATACAAAAACACAGCCTTTAGCAGTCCGTGATGTATTAAGTTACTTATCTAAAAGCGCAGGAGATGAGCGATTATACGACGAATCCTATGATATATTTGGGCCAGAAGTACTTACATATAAAGAAATGTTATTGGAATTTGCCGAAGTACGTAAACTAAAACGCTATATTCTTACGGTTCCTGTTATGACACCTAAACTATCGTCTTATTGGCTTTATTTCGTAACATCAACATCGTATAAATTAGCATCTTCGTTAGTGGATAGCATGGGAGTTCAAATTATTGGAAAGCAAAGCAATATCAAAGAACTTTTGAATATTAAACCGCTTTCCTACAAAGAAGCAGTTTCATTGGCTTTCGAGAAAATTGAGCAAAACAGTATCATTTCTAGCTGGAAAGACTCCATGATTAGTAGCGGTCTGCTTAAAAACAGTATTCATAAATATGTAAACGTACCAAAATTTGGGTGTTTTAAAGATTATAAGGAATTACCTATAACAGATAGTCAAGAAACCATTCGTAAAATTTGGGCAATTGGTGGTGACACGGGTTGGTACTATGGTACTATTTTATGGCGAATTCGTGGTTACATGGATAAAATGGTTGGCGGAATTGGTTTACGTCGTGGGCGAACAAGTCCTACGGATTTGCACGTAGGAGATTCATTGGATTTCTGGCGTGTTATTTTTGCCGATAAAGACAAACAAAAGCTCCTACTCTATGCCGAAATGAAATTACCTGGAGAAGCTTGGCTTGAGTTTAAAATTGAAGATAACAAACTTAAACAAACAGCCACATTTAGACCACGTGGTTTGGCTGGTAGGCTTTATTGGTACAGCGTTTTACCGTTCCATGGCTTTATTTTCAGAGGCATGATAAACAAACTAGCCACCTAATTGAAAAAATCAGATTTACCTAAAAAAACATGTCCAATTTGTCAATTGCCATTTACATGGCGCAAAAAATGGCGAAATAATTGGGAGCACGTAATTTACTGTAGCGAAAGATGCAAACGAAACAAAACACATACACTTTAGTTTGGTTTACCACCAATTTACGGATTCAAGATAATGCCGTTTTAGCCCATGCTCTAAAATTTAAAAAACCTGTTATAGCCATCTATTGTTTTGATCCAAGACATTATGGAATTACTACATTAGACTGGA
>DIAL01000158.1 GCA_002414705.1 Flavobacteriaceae bacterium UBA5079 | reverse complement strand
CTGGTATATCATATAAACTCTGGTTGTCACCTGTTCTTACAAAATATGATCTTTCAGCTGCTTCTATAGAATTTGAAATATCTCCTGCGCCGTATACTGTTCCATATTTAAGGAAGTCAGAATATAAAGATTTAAAAAACTTTTCTTTACCTAACGCTTTAAATTTGTCTGGTGATTGCCCATAAGTCTGAATAGACATGAACATGATAATTATTAATCCAATTAAGTTTTTCATAACAATAAACTATTTTTAGTATTTATTATTATAAATTTTAAAAAAAATAAGTTTATCTCATTAATTCTTTCTTTCTTAATTTTTTAATCCAAATAATAGCTTCTTTGCATAATTCAAACTCTTCAGCTTCTTCACATCTAACTAAATTTGTTTCTAAACCTTCGAGGTAACCAGATTTTTCTATTGATAAATCTAAGTCTACTGATTTAAGAGTACCGATGATTACTTTATCTACATTATTCTCTAATGCTTTAATTACACCAGCAACCACATATACAGAAACTTCATGAGCTCTTAATTGAGCTTCACTTTCTAATTCTTCTAAATTACTTGCATTAAATTCCAGCATTATTTAAACCTTTTTTTATTTCATTACAAACATGACATTTTTCAAATTCTTCATCTTGTAGAAAAACATTAATCATATTATCTAGCATACTATTAACTTGTGTAATATCTAAAGCTTTATTTTTAATAAGACCAGCAACTGCGCTAATTGAATCTGTAATGTTTAAACCTTCAAAATCATTGTAGAATTTGTTTGCTTGTTCTCTTGCCCATATTTCTTGGTCTTCTTTCATATCTGCTATTGCATGTAGTTTTGCGATTTCATCCATTTCAATACCGTGATCATTAGGATCAAACCCATCATCAGGATTTTGATTTAACCAATCGTTTATCATATTATAAGTTTATAGTTTATTTAATTAAATTATAACAAATAGTTAATTATTCTGAAAGATGAAATGCAATTAAATTATAGTTTATATATTTATTTGTATAATTTAAAGAATGTAATTATTGCAGCTGTTACTAATTGAACAACAGCCCAGATAGTGATAGCCTGTGTTTTAAAGGTTTTAAGGTTAGCTACATCTTTAATTGTAGATTTTAATTGTGATGGGGAAGCAACCTCATCAACGGCTTGTTTCCACTTCCATAGTTCTTTAGCAAAATCTTCTTTAACTTTTAATTCTAAAATTTGCTGTTTAAGATCTTGTATTTCCGTATTAAGATTAGTGATGCCATCATTCAGTCTTTCTAATTCAGCAATTACTAATTTAGAATATTCGTTCCATCCATTTTGTTCCGAGTTAGCCATCTTTAAGAATTTGTTTAATTTTTTTAATCTTTATTGAATCTGTTTTAATAGACTTATCATTTATTACAGATCTAATGCATTTTAAATGATTCTTAATGTTAACATCCCTATCAGTTAAATTGTCAACTAATTCTTTTAAATCCTCTATGCATGACGGTTTTTTTGTTAGGGTGTTCATCTTAACTTATTTTATTTTTTAATTATTCTTTTAATTACATGAGTTGGTTGTTCTTGTTGACTATTGGCCCAAGCAGTTTTAACTGAATGTACTACTCTAGTTGTAAAAGAACCGTTTCTGTTCTTTTCAGTTGTTGTTTCTGTTTTTTTATTACCTGATCCACCGCATCCACATCCCATAGTATTACCATTTATTTTTTGGGCAACTCTCAGTTGACCATTTAGCTTTCTTTGTTAAATAACAACCACATACACAACACTTAGAACCACATTTATCGGTACACTGGTTACATACATTAATTCTACTGTTATATTTATCAACAGTTACTTGATCTCCCCAAATAAGGTATTTAAAAAGTGCTATTAAAAATTTAAATATTCTCATTATTATACTTCTGGATCTAGTGATATATCTAATGAGCAGCCATAATTAACTGCGGCCTTTGATACTCCGCTACCATTGTTAACTGAAACCATAACCCATATCATATCACATTCATTAAATGCAGGATTTGTTATTATCTCCATTGCAACACAAGCTGTTGGTCTATCTTCATCACAGTTGTAGGCTACAGAATTTACTTGTAATGCTGGGATTGAAGCTGATGCATTACCTTCAGCTACCCTTGCACAATTGAATTGTAATACATGTATTTGACCACTCATAGATCCACCTCTACCAACAATACTAACAGTTGCACAGAAATCAAAACGAGCATTAGTACTATTCTTTTTCCAGGACTTTTTAACTCCATTTGAAACAATATCAACAGGGAGGAAACCTTTAGAGCCTGCCGTATAAAGTCCAGGTGCCCATAAAGTATCGCCCGGTGATATTCCACCATTATAATATGTACCTACTGATACTCCGTCTTTAACCTGTAAATTAATTCCATTTTGTAAGAATTGATCTCTAACTGTTATATTTCCACCAGAACCACTTGCACCTTGCGCACCTTGCGCGCCATTACCTGTATTACCTTGAGCTCCATTGTTACCTTGTGCTCCATTTGATCCATTATTACCTTGTGCTCCATTTGATCC
>DIAL01000131.1:946-6221 GCA_002414705.1 Flavobacteriaceae bacterium UBA5079 | reverse complement strand
AAATCGGTTACTTTAAATGCGGCAACAACCGTTAACATAATCCACACAGATACAGTTGGGAATAAAACGATTCTAAAAAAGGATTTATCTTTATTAAAAGATGAGATTATAGATGCAACTGTTATGAGTAAAAAAGCACTTTTAAGCTTTTTAGAAACAGAAATTGCTGATGCTAAAGCTCAAAATGTATTGTTTTCATTACACATGAAAGCAACTATGATGAAAGTGAGTGATCCAATTATTTTTGGGCATGCTGTTCGTATTTTCTTCAAAGATGTATTTGAAAAATACCAAGACGACTTTGAAAAAATAGGCGTCGATGTAAATAATGGGTTTGGGAATTTAATAAATAATCTGTCTGAATTACCAGAAGTAAAACGTAAAGCTATAGAAGCTGATATTGAAGCAACATTTAATAGCCGTCCAGATTTAGCTATGGTTAATAGCGATAAAGGTATTACCAATTTACATGTACCAAGTGATGTTATTATTGATGCATCCATGCCAGCAATGATTCGTACATCTGGTAAAATGTGGAATAAAAAAGGTGAGTTACAAGATACAAAAGCAGTCATTCCAGATAGTAGTTATGCAGGTATCTATTCAGCTACAATCGATTTCTGTAAAGAACACGGTGCTTTTGACCCAACAACAATGGGAACTGTGCCAAACGTAGGATTAATGGCTCAAAAAGCTGAAGAGTACGGATCGCACGATAAAACATTTGAGATTTCAACTAATGGAACTGTGAGTATTGTTGATGTTTCTGGAATTATTTTAATTGAACATTCGGTTGAGTCTGGAGATATTTGGAGAATGTGCCAAGTAAAAGATGCTCCAATTCAAGATTGGGTTAAGTTAGCTGTAAATAGAGCAAAAGCTTCTCAAACTCCAGCTGTTTTTTGGTTAGATGACCAAAGAGCTCATGATATTGAATTAATTAAAAAAGTAAATACGTATTTAAAAGAATACGATACAACTGGATTAGATATTCGTATTTTATCACCAATTGAAGCAACTAAATTTACATTAGAACGTGTTAAAGCAGGAAAAGATACTATTTCAGTTTCTGGTAATGTATTACGTGATTATTTAACCGATTTGTTCCCAATTTTAGAATTAGGAACTAGTGCTAAAATGTTATCCATAGTACCTTTAATGAATGGTGGTGGCTTATTTGAAACTGGCGCTGGTGGCTCTGCACCAAAACACGTAGAACAATTAGTTGAAGAAAATCACTTACGCTGGGATTCTTTAGGTGAATTTTTAGCATTAGCAGTCTCATTAGAACATTTATCGGAAGTTGCTAAAAATCCAAAAGCACTTATTTTATCGGAAGCTTTAGATGAAGCCACTGAAAAATTATTAGATAATAACCAATCACCTTCTAGAAAAGTTGGCGAATTAGACAATAGAGGTAGTCATTTTTATGTGGCTAAATATTGGGCTGAAGCCCTTGCAAACCAAACAAAGGATTTAGAACTAAAAAGTACGTTTGAAAAAGTGAGCCTTTTGTTTAATGCTGAAGAGAATTCCATTCTTGAAGAATTGATTAATATTCAAGGGAAACATGTTAACATTGGTGGATATTACCAACCTAATGACGCCTTGACCAGCAAGGTAATGCGTCCAAGTGAAACGTTAAACAGAATATTAAATACCATTTAATATTTATAAACTTTATGATAAAAAGCTCCTAATTAAGGGGCTTTTTTTTATATTTTTAAAAAAATTGCTATTAATGAACATACGTACATTCTGGTTAGTACTGATTTTCGCTTTCAGTTTTAATTCAATTCTTTCGCAAAATAAAATAACCTTAAAAGGTGTTATTTCTGATGTAAACAGTAGTGAAACACTTATAGGTGTAAATATTTTGTTTCCAGAACTCAAAACGGGAGCTACAACAAATGAATATGGCTTTTACTCAATAACTATTCCAGAAGGAACTTATAAAATAGTCATTAGTTACCTAGGATATAGCGAAGTTTCAGAAACATTATATCTGACAGAAAACACAACCAAAGATTTTAATTTAACGGAATCTTTTCAAAGCCTAAATGAGATCATTATTAAAGAAGATGTTGAAAAACTGAACATTAGAAAACCACAAATGAGCATAAATGCCATGTCCGCAAGCACCATTAAAGAAATACCTGTAGTATTTGGGGAAGCTGATGTGATTAAAGCAATTACGTTACTTCCAGGAGTAACAACAGCTGGAGAAGGTGCTTCAGGATTTAATGTTCGCGGTGGTGCAGCAGATCAAAACTTGATACTTCTAGATGAAGCAACAATTTACAATTCATCACATTTATTTGGATTCTTTTCTGTTTTCAACCCAGATGCTATTAAAGATTTAAAACTTTATAAAGGTGGTATTCCTGCCAGATATGGTGGTCGTGTCTCTTCCGTTTTAGATATTTATCAGAAAGAAGGTAATAAGAACAAATTTCACATGAATGGTGGAATTGGAATAATATCAAGCAGACTTTTAGCAGAAGGACCAATTAATAAAGGGCAAGGCTCGTTTCTTTTGGGAGGAAGAGCTACGTATGCACATTTGTTTTTACCACTTTTTGATTTAGATAACAAAGCTTATTTCTATGACCTAAACACTAAAATAAGTTATAAACTAAATGACAATAATAACATCTATCTATCAGGATATTTTGGACGCGATGTATTAAGCTTTAGTGATAGTTTTGAAAACACGTATGGAAATACAGTTTTAAATTTTCGTTGGAACCACTTGTTTTCGGATAAAATATTTTCAAATTTATCGTTAATATACTCTGATTATTACTATGGTTTAGACTTAAACTTTATAGGTTTTAACTGGGATTCTGGGATTCGTAATTTTAATGTTAAATATGATTTCAAACATTACGTAAATAATAACATAACACTTCAATATGGATTAAATAGTATTTATCACAAATTCAATCCAGGAGAAATTAAACCGTCTTCAGAAGAATCGGGCATTAATCAAGATAAATTAATTGATAAATATGCCTTTGAAAATGCACTATATCTAGATGTTGAACAGAAGTTATCAGATAAAATTCAATTATCCTATGGCTTACGGTATAGTACATTTTTAAGATTAGGACAAGATGAACTTAATATTTATAAAAACGATGAACCTGTCGTTTTTAACCAAGAATTACAGATTTATGAAAAAGCAGATCCAATTGGTGTTGAAAACTATAAACGTAATAAAATATTAAAATCATTTGGAAATTTAGAGCCTCGTTTGGCTATAGCATATCAATTACAAAGTAATTCATCTATTAAAGCTAGTTATAACCACTTAAGTCAATATTTACATTTATTATCAAATACCAGTTCACCGACTCCATTAGATATTTGGACACCAAGTGGCAGGTACACAGATCCTCAAATATTGGATCAGGTAGCTCTTGGTTACTTTAGAAATTTCAAAAACGACATGTTTTCATTGGAGTTAGAAACATTTTACAAAACGGTACAAAATAGAATCGATTATATTGATGGTGCAGATTTAATAGCAAATGATGCTATAGAACAAGTAATTTTAAATGGTGAAGCAAGAGCTTATGGAATGGAAATTCTTTTTCGGAAAAACACCGGTAGATTAACGGGTTGGGTAGCTTATACTCTATCCAAATCAGAACAAAGAACACCAGGTAGAACAGCTACCGAACCAGGAATAAACAATGGAAACTGGTATAAAACCGCTTTCGATAAAACACATGACATTTCCATAACTGGAAGTTATGAATTTAATACAAAATGGCGATTTAATGCTAATTTTATTCTTCAAACAGGTCAACCAGTTACCTATCCCAATGCACAATATGAATACAACGGGATAACGATACCCAATTATGGTTTACGAAACGAATTCAGATTACCAACATATAATAGGTTAGATATATCTGCAACCTACACTCCTAAACCTGATAAATCCTCGGGTTGGCAAGGTGAATGGGTTTTTGGGATATACAATGTTTATAACAGATATAATGCAGCTTCAATAACCTTTTCTGAAAACAGAGATACAGGCGTAAATGAAGCAACTAGATTATCAATTTTTGGAATTGTCCCATCCATTACATATAATTTTAAATTTTAATTTCATGAAACAAATAATATCAATATTACTGATTTTAATCTCATTATTGTCATGTGAGGAGGTTATAGATGTGGATGTTCCAACTTCTGAACCAAAATTAGTTATAGATGCATCCATTAATTGGGTTAAAGGAACCGCTGGGAATGAGCAATTTATTAAATTATCTTTAACTGCTCCTTACTTTGAATCAAATGTCCCACCTGCTAATGGTGCAGACGTCTTTATAACAGATCAAGCAAATAATATACACACATTTATAGAAGATGCAAATACAGGTATCTATACAAACACTACTTTTGTTCCAGAAATAAATGCAGAATATAACCTAACAGTCACTTATCAAAATGAAACATACTCCGCTACAGAAACCCTTTTTAGTGTCCCGGATTTTGATTTTATTGAACAAAATTTAGAAGGAGGTATAACAGGAGAAGACACAGAAATCAAAGCCTATTTTACTGATCCTGAAGATGAAGAAAATTATTACTTTTTTGAATTTATACCAAGTACTCCAATAATTAAAACGTTAGACACTTTTAAAGATGAATTTATAAACGGAAATCAAATTTTCGGTTTTTATGCTGAAGATGAATTAGCGATTAATGATTCAGTAGTAATTAGAAATTATGGTGTTTCAGAACGGTTTTATGAATTCATGTTTATTTTATTACAACAAACAGGTACAAGCGGAGGAGGTCCTTTTGAAACACAACCAGCAACAGTTCGTGGTAATTGTAAAAATATAACTAATCCAACTAATTTTCCATTAGGTTATTTTAGACTTTCTGAAGTTGTTGAAATAACGTATACAATTGAGTAAGAACATTATCTAAAAACTATAATAATACATTATTTTATTTTGTAATTTTAAATCTATGAGCTTTATAAAAACTACAGAAAAAGATTCAAATTACGACAATCTTGATAAGATGTCGGTAGCTGACATTTTGAAAAATATTAATTCAGAGGATCAGTCAGTACCTTTAGCTATTGAAAAAGTCCTACCACAAATAGAAGATTTAGTTTCTCAAATATTAGAAAAACTAAAAACGGGAGGTCGTCTTTTTTATATTGGGGCTGGAACTAGTGGTAGATTAGGTATTTTAGATGCATCAGAAATCCGGCCAACTTTTGGAGTTTCACATGATTTAGTAATTG
>DIAL01000131.1:0-820 GCA_002414705.1 Flavobacteriaceae bacterium UBA5079 | reverse complement strand
GCTATCAGAAAAGCAGTTGAAAATGCTGAAGATTCGAAAACCCAAGGTTGGGAAGATTTAAAAGCGTTCGAAATTTCACCTAAAGATGTTGTGATTGGTATAGCAGCTTCTGGAACTACTCCATATGTTATATCAGCATTAGAAATATCTAATAAGCATGATATTAAAACGGGTTGCATAACATGTAATAAAAACAGTCCATTATCCCTAGTATCAAAATATCCTATAGAAGTTGTTGTAGGTCCAGAATTTATAACGGGAAGTTCTAGAATGAAAGCTGGTACAGCTCAAAAATTGGTACTTAATATGATAACTACAACTGTAATGATTCAATTAGGTCATGTTAAAGGCAATAAGATGATAGATATGCAATTAAGTAATGACAAATTATTTGATCGCGGAATAAAGATGATTATGCAGGAACTTAAGATTCAATATTCTCAAGCCCAAAAATTATTAGAAAATTATAAAAATGTTAGAACAGCTATAAATAATTATAAAAATGCAAACAGAAACTAAACATACGAACAAAGATGTTCTTATAAATGGAATCAAGAAGATGGGATTATCATTATTGTGTATGTTCTTAGGTCCTACTATTCTATATATAGCTTTTAGTAATCAAGAAAAAACATTGTATATCCCACTACTTTTAGTAGGAATTATAGTTTGTGGTCTTGCCATTATAATGGCATTTAAAGGATTAAAAACTATTATGGATAGTATGTTTAAATAATATTGTATGATTTCTGTATACCAAACCATTCTATAAATAAACTATGCTCCGTATTAACATATCATGTAAATATACGAAGTCTAG
>DIAL01000022.1:3060-6745 GCA_002414705.1 Flavobacteriaceae bacterium UBA5079 | reverse complement strand
ATGGACAATACTCTTGCCTGCTGCTGTAAAAGTGGTTCATGTATTTGAAAACCACAAACATGAAGTCTGCATAAACAAATCAACAACACATTTCCATTCTTTGGATTTAGAATGTGAATTTTATAAGTTTAAATTAGCGAATTACTTTTTTCCTATTCCTGAAAACTTTTCAGTTCTAGACGTTGAAGAAAATTATAAAATAGCGTCATCAAATTACTTTTTTTTAAGTCCTTTTCAACAACTTCATTTTTCCCTTCGTGGTCCACCTCTATTTAGTTAATACTTCATTTTTTTATTACATTTTAACTAAATACATTATACATGAAAACAATTTTAAATTTGTTGTTTTTGTCCATAGTATCAATTGCTATGAGTCAAAACAGCATTCAAGGTATCGTTACTGATGCCGAGTCTGGCGATGGTTTACCATTCGTAAACATATATTTCCCACAACTTGAAAAAGGGACAACAACTGATGACACTGGTAAATTTAGCTTTAATAATTTACCCTCTGGGAATTATTCATTAGTCTATTCTTTTGTAGGTTATGAAACCAAATCCATGAAGCTTTCTATTCCAACAACTGACGTTATTTCGTTAACATTGGCAAGTTCTGCTATAGAAATGGAGGCTGTTATAATTTCCACTCCTTTTCATCAACTACAGAGTGATAATGTGATGAAAGTAGAGCGCCAAACAATTAAAGAATTAAAAGCCTCTGGTGCTGTTACTCTTGGAGAGGGAATATCAAACATAGCTGGTGTAGATGGTGTTAGCACAGGATTAGGCATTACCAAACCCGTAATTCGTGGTTTAAGTTCTAACCGTGTTTTAGTTTACACCCAAGGCGTTCGATTAGAAAATCAGCAGTTTGGAGACGAGCATGGTCTCGGGTTAAGTGACGCAGGTGTGGAAAGCGTTGAAGTTATAAAAGGTCCTGCTTCATTATTATATGGTAGTGATGCACTTGGAGGTGTTTTATATATTAATCCAGAAAGATTTGCGCAGGAAAATTCATCACATGGAGATTTTGGTGGCACCTATTTTTCCAATACAGAAGGTTACAATTCAAGTGCAGGTTATAAAGCATCTGGTGAAGCTTTTAAGGTTTTATTCAGAGGAAGTGTCAGTGAACATGCAGATTATAATACAGCAGATTATCGCGTAACAAACACACGTTTTAAAGAACAAGATTTTAAAGCTGGAGTTGGTTATCAATCATCTAATTTCAAAACGGATTTTCGTTATAATATCAATCATTCCAAAATAGGAATTCCGGAAGAAATTGGAGAACAATCTACAAACAGAACACCTTTACTTCCTTATCAAGAACTAACAAATCATATTTTTAGTTCGCGTTCAACCGTATTCTTTAAAGACTCTAAATTAGAATTCAATTTAGGATACATTTATAATAATCGCAATGAATTTGAAGAAGAACATGAGCACGAACACGAAGAAGAAGGCGATTTTCATGAAGAAGATGAACATCTTGAAGGAGAACATGAAACCTTACATCCTGCACTTCAAATGAAGCTTAAA
This sequence comes from Flavobacteriaceae bacterium UBA5079, assembly GCA_002414705.1. Classification (GTDB taxonomy): domain Bacteria; phylum Bacteroidota; class Bacteroidia; order Flavobacteriales; family Flavobacteriaceae; genus Algorimicrobium. Next base: position 5,203 of record DIAL01000022.1, on the reverse strand, counting down.
ACCGCTAACTATGATATAAAATATCACTTACCTATAATGGGTAGATTTGAAACTATAGTTGGTATTCAAGGTATGAATCAGGTAAATACAAATTACGGTGAAGAAGAATTAATTCCAGATGCTGTTACTAATGATTTTGGCATTTTAGCAATGTCACATATTCATTTTGAAAAATTTGACTTACAATTAGGTGTCAGATATGATAATCGCTGGTTACAAATAGATAATAACATAAATAAAGCTTTTAATAGCTTTAATGGAGCCTTTGGAATAAAAACGGATATTACCAACAAAATTACAGCACGTTTAAATTTAGCTACAGGTTTTAGAGCTCCAAATTTAGCAGAATTAACTTCAGATGGTGTACATCATGGAACCAATAGATATGAAATAGGTAATATTGATTTAAATAATGAACAAAATTTTCAAACCGATTTAGCTTTGGAGTTTAAAAGCAAACATATTGAGTTTTTTGTAAATGGTTTTTATAACCACATTAACAATTATATTTATCTATCACCAAATGGTACATTTATAGATAGCGAACCTGTTTATAATTATGTTCAAGATAATGCAGCACTTTATGGTGGTGAAGTTGGGCTACACTTCCATCCACATCCTTTAGATTGGTTACATTATGAAAGTAGTTTTGAAACCGTTACTGGAAAATTAGATTCGGGTGACTATTTGCCTTTAATTCCAGCCAATAGTATTAATAATACCATTCGTGTAGAATTTGATATTAAAGAAAAAGCGAGCAGCTATGCTTTTGTTAAACTGCAGTCGGTTTTTAATCAGGGAAACGTAAGCACTTTTGAAACAACTACAGATGGCTACAATTTATTAAGTGCTGGATTTGGTGGCAATATTAAAGTACTGAATAATGATTTATCTATTACCATTTCAGGAACTAATTTAACTAACAAAACCTATATTAACCACCTATCTCGCTTAAAACCGGATGGTATTTTTAATATGGGACGTAATTTTAGTCTAGGTCTAACCTACTCCTTATAAAACTTAAAAAGGGTGATTAAATAATCACTCTTTTTTTTTGTCTATTAGTTTTGTGGCGTTTTCATCTTTAGAAATATAAAAGGTATAAAACCACATCAAAGAAAATGATGGTATAAAATCTACCAACGGTAATGCTTCCTCTACAAACGTGAAAGCAGCGGCTATTTTTCCTTTTCTTCCTGCATACATTTTGCTCATTAAATAAGCGGATAATGGTGCCCAAACAAAATCAAATGGTGGGAATATATACGATACATATCCCAATGCATCAAATAATAAGCCTAATAGTAGTTTTTTTGATTTACTTAATGTTTCTAAATTCATACGTAATTTCTAATTCTCTTATTTTATTACAAATAGCATTCCAAAAAATAGCAGATATTAAAATGGCACTCTTTTACAGAACGTTTCGCTTTATTCATTTCATATTTCTATTCGACTAAAATTACCTTAAATAATATTTATGCTCAAACAAAACGGTTTATACCTTCTATAAAACCTTGTTTTAACGTTTAATTATGATATTTTTTTAACGAACCCTTTTAGATTTGCAGGCAAAGTGTAACAACTTTATTTTTTTATAGTCTAATTAATAACTATAAAATCAACCAATCAAAAAACCACATGAAAAACAGGCTATTTCTTCTAATATTCTCCTTTTGCTTTTTATTTAATGTAGCACAAGAGAAGAAAACCTTAAACATAACAAGAACGACTTCAGCTCCCAAAATTGACGGAACTCTGGATGATGACGCTTGGAAAAATATTGAAGAAGCAAAAGATTTTATTCAATTTAAACCAGAAATGGGCATAACAGAAACACCTGAAACACGAAGTGTTGTTAAAATAACCTATAATGATGATGCTATTTATGTAGGTGCCTATTTATATGACAATCCAAAAGATATTATGAGCCAATTAACGCGTCGTGATGATTTTGGGCAATCAGATTTTTTTGCATTCATTTTAAACCCAAATAATGATGGACAAAACAATACCGAGTTTTTTGTTTTTAGTTCTGGAGTGCAAGCAGACGCTATAGAATCTCCTGGAATTGGTGAAGATTTTGGTTGGAATGCCGTTTGGGATAGTGCTGTTAAAATTGTAGATGATGGTTGGATTGTTG
>DIAL01000022.1:0-3014 GCA_002414705.1 Flavobacteriaceae bacterium UBA5079 | reverse complement strand
CCATACAGAACGTTGCGTTTTGCAAATCAAGAAGTGCCAACTTGGGGTTTACAAATTCATAGACATTATCGTAGAAATCGCTCACAATTTACTTGGAATCCTATAGATGTTACCAAAGGAAATGTAGGTATTTATAATGGTGAATTAAAAGGTTTAACCAATTTAGATCCACCAACTCGATTAACATTCTATCCGTTTGTTTCTGGAATTCTAAATACGTTTGAAGGAGACACTGAAACCCAATTCAATGCAGGAATGGATTTAAAATACGGTATAACCGAAAATTTCACCTTGGATGCTACATTAATACCAGATTTTAGTCAAGCTGGTTTTGATCGAGTGGAGTTAAATTTAGGTCCTTTTGAACAAACTTTTTCCGAGCAACGTCAATTTTTTACGGAAGGTGTGGACTTATTTACTAAAGGCAATTTGTTTTTCTCTCGTCGTGTTGGAAATGAACCTACAGGTTCCGTAACCCTTGGTCCAAATGAAGACATTCAAGAGTACCCAAATCAAACAAAAGTTTTAAACGCACTTAAAGTTTCTGGAAGAACAAAAAATGGTTTAGGAATAGGTCTATTTAATGCGATTACTGAAAAAACGTATGCCAAAATTAATAATCTTGACGCAAATACAAGTCGCGAAGAATTAATAGAACCGCTTGCCAATTATAATATTTTTGTTGTCGATCAACAGTTTAATCAAAATTCATCTGTAAGCTTTATTAATACAAACGTAACTAGGAATGGGCATTTTCGTGATGCCAATGTTACTGGACTTTTAGCCGATTTAACCACCAAGAAAAACACCTATAACCTGGAAGCCGAATTAAAAATGAGCAATGTTAATTTGGAATCTGGAACAGAAACAGGCTACAGCTATAAGCTGGAATTAGCTAAAGTGTTTGGTAACTGGCAATATTGGGTAGGTCACGAATTTGCAGATGACACCTATGATATAAACGATTTAGGACTTCAATTTAGAAATAATTTTAGCAATTTTGGAGCTGAATTATCTTACCGAACATTCGAGCCCACAGGCATATTTAATAGTTATAATTTTAATAGTTGGGTCGATTATAGTCGACTATCAAATCCAAGTACATATACAGGAAGTAACATTGGTATGGCATTTTCTGGTCAACTAAAAAGTTTACATGGTTTTGGAGGCAATGTCAGTTTCCAACCAGGAAAACAGTATGATTATTTTGAGCCTAGAGAAGAAGGACGTTATTTTATTTTTGAAAATCGAATAAATGGGAATATATGGTTTTCTTCAAATTATAATAAAAAATTTGCGTTAGATGGCAATGTTGGTGGTGCCACATTTTTTGAAGATGATAGAGACACAAACAATATTTGGTTTGGCATTAGTCCACGGGTTCGTTTTAACGATAAATTACTACTCATATATTCTTTTGATTATGATAAAGTAAACGGAAATCGTGGTTATGCAGATAGCACTGCAGATGCTATTATTTTTGGTAATCGCGACAGAAAAACTATGATAAATAGTATTACAGGTTCTTATAGTTTTAATCCATTTCATACATTAAATCTAACCTTCAGAAAATACTGGAGTACGGTTTTATATGACGACAACATCTATTTATTACAAGAAAATGGACGTTTATTAGAAACCGATATTACCTTTGAAGATGCAGGTCTAGACAATCCTAATATAAATTTTAGCACTTGGAATTTAGATTTAAGTTATTCATGGCAATTTGCTCCTGGTAGCTTTTTAACAGGTTTGTATAGAAATCAGTTGTTTAATTATGATTCTGAAGCGGAACTTAATTTTACCAATAATTTTGATAGACTTCTTAAGCAGCCCATCCAAAATTCGTTTTCAATCAAGATTCAATACTTTATTGATTACAATAACGTGAAGAAAATATTCAACAAGAAATCAGATTCATAATTGTAAAGCGTTGTTTAAAGTATTACATTGCTTGCTCATTTTACATCAATGATTTTAGCAAAAAACATTCATAAATACTACGAAGATTTACACGTTTTAAAAGGTGTGGAATTGCATATTAGAGCAGGTGAAATTGTTTCAATTGTTGGTGCTTCAGGCGCCGGAAAAACAACACTTTTGCAAATATTAGGCACGTTGGATAAACCCTCTAAAAAAGAAGCTTTTACGTTTAATATCAACAACACAGATATTGCTAGTTTATCTGAAAAGGCATTAGCAAAATTCAGAAATGAAGAAATTGGATTCATCTTTCAGTTTCACCAATTATTACCAGAATTTACAGCCATTGAAAATGTATGCATTCCTGCTTTCATTAAGAAAACCAATAAAGCAGCTGCCGAAAAACGCGCGACTGAATTATTAAGTTTTTTAGGACTAAAAGATCGTGCACAACACAAACCCAACGAACTATCTGGTGGTGAGCAGCAACGTGTTGCTGTTGCTCGTGCTTTAATTAACAATCCTAAAATTATTTTTGCAGATGAACCGTCTGGAAATTTAGATAGCGAATCGGCTGAAAACTTACATAACTTATTCTTCAAATTACGAGATGAATTCGGACAAACCTTTGTTATTGTTACTCATAACGAAGAATTAGCCAACATGGCTGACCGCAAATTAACGATGGTTGATGGTCGGATTGTGAGTGGTAATTAATAAGGAACTTTTAAAGTTGAAAAATAGTTGTATTTGTCAAAATACTATTTTTATAATAAGTTTATAATAAACTAACGTATTTCTCTAAACCATGCTTTTAATACTCCTTTCGTGGATTTACACCCTATTTACTGCAATGGTTGTTGGTGTTAGCTTCAATAGGATTTTAATATTAACATGTTATGATTCGATTATCAGCATTTTTCATGGTTTGTTTGGCATTATGCTCTTTACAGGGTTTTGGGCAATTGTATTTCCTGTAAACACCTATTTTCATGTTGTTTTATTTTTAATTACCTGTTTTCTTTTAGGTATAAACTGGAAGCCTATAAAATTAGTTGTACAGAATATTTTAGCAGAAATAAACGGTTTAT
>DIAL01000168.1 GCA_002414705.1 Flavobacteriaceae bacterium UBA5079 | reverse complement strand
TGAGTTATGGTAGTAATTCTAAAAATTTATACTTACTTCTTCTAGAAGATTTATAGCATGAAAGAAATCCTTGTAAGATCCTTTACGGGTTTGTTGTATGTTACATTGTTAATGGTTTCACTATTAAACGAACACGCTTTAATTATATTATTTTTTTTGTTTGGGTTAATCTGCATGGGTGAATTCAAAAAATTAATAGACTACAAATCTATTTTGCCTTATGTCATATTTATAATCATGTATTTAATATTTGGCTATTGGCAATTTTTTATGAAATCCGAAACAGGCTTAAGCGAAGCCACACAGATTCTTCAAGTAATTACCATATTCGTTCAACTTATTCTTATTAAAGATTTGTTCACTGAAAAAACAATTCCTTTATTTATATCCAAACGTTTTTTGATTTCTACGTTCTATTTGTCTAGTGCGTTTGTTTTTTTAGTTCTTATTGCTAATTATAATAGTACTTACAATCCATTAATACTTTTAGGTACTTTTATTTTGGTATGGGTAAATGATACCTTTGCTTTTTTGGTTGGTAAGAATTTCGGTAAACAGAAGCTTTTTGAAAAAATTTCACCAAAGAAAACGGTTGAAGGTTTTATTGGTGGATTATTTTTTTCGTCTGTAGCTAGTTATTTTATTGCTACCTTTACCGAAACTTTAAGTTTTAATAATTGGCTTGTTTTAGCTATAATAATTAGTGTTTTTGGTACTTTGGGTGATTTAATTGAGTCCAAGTTTAAACGCCAAGCTGGTGTTAAAGATAGTGGTGTTATTATGCCTGGTCATGGTGGATTGCTTGATAGGTTAGATAGTATTATTTTTGCAGCACCTTTTATTCATTTGTTTTTAGAAATTATATAATATGTTTCATAAAGAAGGTCATAAAATTATTTTAATTACGCTCATAGTAGTTGTAGCATTATTTTTAATTACAGATACCTATATCTTATTACCATGGCTTAACATGTTAATCATGGTAGGTTTGTTGGTGTTTTTATTACTAATTCTTCAATTTTTTAGAAACCCAAAACGTTTAACATCTTATGATGATGCTAGTGTTGTTTCTCCTGTAGATGGTAAAGTTGTTGTTATAGAAGAGGTTTTTGAAAAAGAATACTTCAATGAAAAACGTTTACAAGTCAGTATTTTTATGTCGCCTATAAACGTTCACGTAACGCGTTATCCTATAGCCGGAAAGGTTTTGTTTAGTAAATATCATCCTGGCAAATATCTGGTTGCATGGCACCCAAAAGCGAGTGAAGAAAATGAACGTACAACCGTTGTAGTAGAAAACGAAGTTTACGGTAAAGTCTTATACAGACAAATTGCTGGTGCTTTAGCGAAACGAATTGTTAATTATGCTAAAGAAGGTCAACAAGTAAATCAAGGAAGTGATTCAGGATTTATTAAATTTGGTTCACGTGTAGATTTATTTTTACCTTTAGATACAAAAATTAACGTAACATTGAATCAAAAAGTTCGTGGTGCTGAAAGCATCATAGCACAAAAATAATGACTTCTGAAGAATTAGATATCGCCTTTAAAGAAGCTGTTGATAGAATTAACGATCATCATGAGCCTTTTCCTGCCGACTTTTTACTGCGGTTGTATGCCTATTTCAAGAAAGCTACAAACGATTATAGTAGACCAAGTAGCAGCAAGCCATTAATTACGGCTTTTAAAACAAACGCGTTGTTTCAAATTCAAAACATCTCTGAAGACGAAGCCAAAGAAACGTATATTGAGCTTGTAAATAATTATTTCCTTTACCGAAAATAAGTAGTTTATTATACTGTTGCTGTTTTTTGTAATCCCTAATGACTTTCTAAAACAAATCCTAGTGGTTTTCCTGTAGTTCCATTTGGAAAGCTTATACCTAACATAGCAGACATGGTAGGTGCAATATCTGGAATAACTGTTTTTTCTAGTGTACTTCCTTTTATAATTCCTTTTCCAAAAAATAATAACGGAACATGTGTGTCATAATTAAAACCGCTACCATGTGTTGAGCCTGTTTTACTGTAAGAAATGTAAGCCAAATCTGGTACCATTAACACATCTCCAGATCGTTTTTGGTTATAACCATTCTGTAATAAGGATTCAATACCTTCTGTAAATGAGGTAGTATTCATGGTTGTTGCCGAATAAATTTTAGCAATATTCTCGTAGCTTATTAATTCGTTAACAATAGTTTCTTGAACGTCGGTTATATTTAATTTAAGTTCAGAAATTTTCTCTCTGTTTAAAAATATTTGATTGTTGCTTATATTCTCAATTAAATCCGCAACACCAAATCTTTCAACCATAAAGACTTCAAACTTTTGTTTTGTTTCTTTATTATTTAAATAGCCAGACGGTATTTTAACAGATGTTAAATAGGATGGTACGTTAACTGCTCCATGATCAGCTGTTAAGAATATCGTATATTCTCCAACGCCAACCGTTTTATCTAAATAATTTAAAAAACGCTCAATATCTAGATCCAAACGTAAATACGTGTCTTCAACTTCTTTGGAATTTACACCAAAATTATGACCAACATAATCAGTACTTGAAAAACTTAAAGCTAAAATATCGGTAATATTATCTTGTCCAAGTTGTTCACCAGAAATGGCAGCCATAGCAAAATCTGTTGTTAAACTATTTCCATAAGCTGTTGCTTTTAAAATGTCAAAACCACTGTTTTCGTTTTTTAATTTTTCTAAATCGTATGGAAATGTCGCTTGCTCTTTTCCTTTAAATCCACCCTCAAAGTTATTTAAATCCGGTCCGCTTTCGGTGTATGTTTCAATAGGGTAAAGCGTGTTCCAAACTTTAAAATAGGATTCAGCTACATTTGATGTGTTGAAATTTTGAACCCAATTAGGTAATGCCGTCATATAAAAAGTACTACTTATCCAATTTCCTTCATCTTTTCCATGAAACCAATAGGCTGCATTTGCAGTATGTCCAGCAGGTAAAATAGCACCTCTATCTTTAAGTGAAACACCAATTGTTTTACCTTGCATTTGAGTAAATAAACGATTTTCATCAGTAAATGATGTTGTTTGCATACGGTGTGGAGACATTTTGCCTGCATCGTCTGTGGTGCCTACAGATTGTACGGCATTGTCGCTGGCACAATACACAAATTCCTTGGTTTTTTTGTCGTACCAATTGTTGGCAATAATACCATTATATTTAGGTGTTGTTCCTGTGTAAATAGAAGCATGACCTGGTCCAGTGTAAGTTGGTATGTAGTTAAAATGATTGTTTTTACAGTTAAAACCGTCATTCATCAGGCGCTTAAATCCGCCTTCAGAATATTTGTTGTAAAAACGTGTTAAGTAATCATAGCGCATTTGATCTACAACTATGCCAACCACTAATTTCGGATTGTTAATTGTTACCGTTCTTTCTAGTAAATCCGTGTTGTTTACTGTTGGTTTTTGAGCTTGGCTAGCGGTAAATAAAATAGTGCTAATTATAAGAAGAATGCTGTTTTTCATTTTGAAAGGGAATTTAAAATTCAAAAGTAAGGATTTTTAAATATCCTTAATTAAAATTACCGTTAAATACATTTTAGTTTTTTATTTTAGCAGGAACAAAAAGCAGCATGACATACCTATATAATATTGGTGCCTATTTTTTAATGATAAAGGAAATGTTTCGTAAACCAACGAAATGGTCCGTCATGAAAAGGTTGATTTTTAATGATATTGATGACTTAATAATTGGATCATTAGGTATTGTTGCCTTTATTTCATTTTTTGTTGGAGGTGTTGTTACTATACAAACAGCTTTAAATATAACTAGCCCATTAATTCCACAATATTTAGTTGGTTTTGCAACCAGACAATCAGTTATATTGGAATTTGCACCAACGTTTATATCTATAATTATGGCAGGTAAAGTGGGCTCATTTATTACGTCTAGTATTGGGACTATGCGTGTAACAGAACAAATTGATGCGTTGGAAGTTATGGGTATTAATGCGCTTAACTATTTAGTTTTTCCGAAGTTTATTGCTTTAATGTTATATCCTTTTGTTATTTCTATAGCCATGTTTTTAGGAATTGTTGGCGGATTAGCTGCCTGTTATTATGGTGGTTTTAGCTCTGTAGAAGATTTTATAATAGGCGTTCAATTAGATTTTATACCATTTCATATTACCTATGCATTCATAAAAACCATTGTTTTTGCATTTCTTTTAGCAACTATTCCTTCCTATTATGGCTTTTATATGCGTGGTGGTGCATTGGAAGTTGGTAAAGCTAGCACAACATCATTTGTATGGACTAGTGTTATGATTATACTTTGTAACTATATATTAACCCAACTCTTGTTAAGCTCATGATAGAAGTTAAAAACTTACATAAATCTTTTGGAGATGCGCATATTTTAAAGGGTGTTTCAACCACTTTTGAAAAAGGCAAAACAAGTTTGGTTATAGGACAAAGTGGTTCTGGTAAAACGGTTTTTTTGAAATGTTTATTAGGGTTATTTCATCCCGAAGAAGGCACAATAGCCTATGATGGAAAAATTTATTCTGAACTTACAGACGACCAAAGACGAAATTTACGAGCAGAAATGGGTATGGTTTTTCAAGGAAGCGCCTTGTTTGATTCCATGACTATTTTGGAAAACGTAATGTTTCCTCTGCGCATGTTTACAAAGCAAAGTAATAGTGAAATGCAGGATCGAGCCGATTTTGTGTTAAAACGTGTGAATTTAGAAGATGCACATAATAAATATCCAAGTGAAGCGTCTGGCGGAATGCAAAAGCGTGTTGCTATTGCTCGTGCTATTGTTAACAAACCTAATTATTTGTTTTGTGATGAGCCTAATTCTGGTTTGGATCCAAAAACCGCAATGGTAATTGATAATTTAATTCAAGAAATTACTGAAGAGTATAATATTACAACCATAATTAACTCTCATGATATGAACTCGGTTATGGAAATAGGAGAAAAAATAGTATTCTTAAAAGATGGACTAAAAGAATGGGAAGGCTCCAATAAAACGATTTTTAAAACCGATAATGAAGCCGTAACCAACTTTGTGTATTCTTCTGAACTCTTTAAAAAAGTGCGCCAGATGTATCTGGAAGAACGTGCTTAACTATTTATCGTATTTGTCTAACAACAAGTGTATCCAGTTTTAATTTAACTTTCAACCAGCGCTCTAATTTATCTTGCTCTTTAGCAACACCTGCTGCGTTTAGGTTGTCTTCATTCCATTTTACAGAAAATACTGAAATAGTATCTGTGTTTTCAAAATCAGATTCTATTTCATTAGCATAACTAAAACGCTCTAAATTTTCGTAGTTTATTTTAACTTCTTTTATAACGTCGTTAAAAGGTATGGTGTTTTTTTCCAAGGCAGATAATACTTTAATACGATCTTCTAGAGAGGTGATTTTTTGAGATTGTGAAATTAAATCTAAAGAGTCACGATACCGTAATTGCTCCATGAACTTCATGTTGTCATATTGTTCCGTTCTGCTTTGATTAAAAATAATACGCGTATTTGCTAGCGCTGGATAATCAGATGTTCTACTTTTTATTAGGTTGATGGTGGATTCAGGAATTTCACCTAAACCGTATGTGTTAAATTCAATATAGGAGTCACCATCATTAAATTTAGGAATGGTATTCTTTTTTATGAACTCATATTGAGGCAATCCCTTTAATTCATTATCTACAAAACGTTTGGCTTCTGTATCAAAATTACTTTGCTGTAAAACACTCCAAAAGGTTAAAACCGCAGGAATCATAACAATTACTGCTAAAAATGAAGCAATTTGTGCTATACGTTTACGTTTTTTAGAGTTCGCATATTTTAACATAGGAAAGCGCAATGCTTTTACCACTATAAACGTAGCTAATGCAATGAAAATGGTATTGATGATAAACAAATACATAGCACCAAAAAAGTATGGCCAATTGGCTTTAGCAAGACCATAACCTGCGGTACATAAAGGTGGCATTAAAGCCGTAGCAATTGCTACACCAAATATGGCAGAAGCAATGGTGCCTCGTTTTGTTTTGGCGATTATTAAGGCGGCTCCTCCAAAAAAGGCAATTAATACATCACGAATATCTGGTTGTACACGACCTAATAATTCCGATGTATCTTCACTTAAAGGAAATAACCAGAAAAATAGGTAAGCAGTTAATAAACTCAACACAATCATGATGGCTAAATTTATTAGTGATTTCTTCATCGTGTCAATATCATTTACAGCCACAGATAAACCAATACCTAAAATAGGGCCCATAAGTGGTGAAATTAACATGGCACCAATAACAACAGCCGTAGAGTTCGCATTTAATCCAATGGAAGCCACGAAAATGGAACATACTAAAATCCATGCTGTTGCACCTTTAAACGAAATGTCCTTTTTAATGGCTTCAGTTGTTTCATCCCGATCGGTATCTTCACGAAAATCTAATAATTCAATTAAGAATTTTTTGACATTTTGAAAAAGTCCTTTAGCGTCTTTTTTTACTGCTTTTTTAGACTCTTCAACAGCTGCATCCTTTTTAGCTTCATCAGTTGCTGCTCCCTTGTTTATTTCTTCTTCAGAAAAGTTGAATTTATTTTCTTCCATATTTAAATAAATTGGTCTCCAAAATTATTTTTTACGCGTAGTAACGTTTCCTTAATGTCTTGTTCTTTAGACTTGGGAAAGATAAGTAAAACTTCGTCTTTGTCAACAATTATGTAATCGTTTAAACCATCAATTACAACGAGTTTTTCTCCTTGTGTTTTAATCATATTGCCAGTTGCGTTTTCGGTTAATGTTTGTGCATTTACAATGGCATTATTGTTAGAATCTTTATCTAGTTTATCATATAAACTTCCCCAAGTTCCTAAATCATTCCAGTCAAAAGTAGCAGGAAGAACATACACATTTTTTGAGGATTCCATAATGGCATAATCTACTGAAATGTTTTCCGCTTTATCATAATTTTCTGCAATAAAAGAGGCTTCGTTGTTTGTGTTATAAGCAGGTATTCCGCTTTCAAAAAGTTTAAATAAATCTGATTGATTATTTTTAAATGCTTCAATAACACTAGCTACGCTCCACATGAAAATTCCAGCATTCCACAAAAAATTACCTTGTTCTATAAATGCTTTAGCTGTTTCGTAATTTGGTTTTTCACGAAATTGGTTTACGGGTTTTATAGCCGTGTCAGCTGTTTTGCTATATTCAATATAACCGTAACCTGTATTTGGAAATGTAGGCTTAATACCCAATGTCATAAGCGCATCATGAGTTGCACAAAATTCAAAAGCCTGTTTTACGTTATTGGTAAATGCATCTTCATCTTCAATCCAATGGTCACTTGGTGCCACAATCATTAGTGCATCCGGATTTTCTTTCTGAATTTTTAAAGACGCATATAAAATACAAGGAGCTGTATTTCGCATAGCTGGTTCCAGTACTACTTGGCGTTTAGTAACCTCTGGTAGTTGCTTATAAACTAAATCGTTATAACGTTCATTGGTTAGAATAAAAATATTTTCTGTAGGAATCAGCTTGCTTAAACGACTAAATGTTTTCTGAATTAAGGTATCGCCAGTTCCAAGCATATCATGAAACTGTTTGGGATAATCTTGTGTGCTTACAGGCCAAAAACGAGACCCAACTCCACCTGCCATTAATATGGCGTAATAATTTTTTTTCATTTAATATCATTTAATTTTAAACAGAACCTGTTTTTTTTAAAAACTTTAATTTCCTGAAAAGATATTCATTAATCATTTAAAACATCTACTTCAGCATTCGGGTTGAAAAGATACAATTTTCCTGTTTTAATTTCAACACATTCAATGCGTTTCACACGTTTATGTCCTTTCTTGAAAATTTTACCATTGTATAATTTAAATGTTTGTCCAATGGCCATTTCAAATACATAGGATTTATTATTTTGTGGATCAAATTGTTTTAATGCATAAGCCAATTTGATATCGGTGTCACTACTAGCTTTTGGATTTTTAAAATGATTGGCTAAAAGTGGCAATAAATCCATTGGAAAAACTTCAGGATTTAAAAACGGTAACATCAGTTTTTGAAAGGTGTGTTTCCATGCTTTTCCATGTGGTTTTATATCTTTTCCAAAATTTTTATATGCTTCAAAATGAGCGACTTCGTGAATAAGTGTTATTAAAAAGCGATAGGAATTTAAGTTTGAGTTTATGGTAATTTCATGCTTGCCGTTTAGTAAACGTCTATAATCACCATGACGTGTTTTACGTTCTGTTTTAATTTTTACAGTTAAATCGTCATGATCCAATAATGCTAATACTTGTGAAATAGCTGCCTCTGGAATATAAGATTTTAGGGTGTTTTCCATATTGCAAAATAACATAATTCTTGAATAAGTTTGGACGATTGATTTGAGTTATTTTTAGGATTATTTAATTCCAAAAACAACTAGTAAAAAAGCCTATTTCAAATTCATGAAATAGGCTTTTCCAAAAAATCAAAAAAAGTGTTTATTCTTTACTTTTCTGATCTCTAATGGTCTTTTTATCAATATCAAAATCGTTGGTTTCAATATTGGTATTTCCGGTAGGATTTGTTGGATTTGACTGTTCCTTGGTTGGTTTAAATTTTCTTTTATCTGATATAGTGCCCATAATTGTTTTCTTTTTTGTGTTCAGTTTAATATAATAAAAAAATTACATTTTTTTATTAAAACTATCTTAAAATCAGTCTGTTAAATGTTAAATTCCACATATGGTTGGAATGTGATAAAAACTGGAATATACCAAGTTTAGGAATTAAATAAGTTTACCTTTGCCACTAACAAAAGAAGTGACATCTGTATTTATTAGATTATCACTTCACAAATACTACATATGTCATTTAAAACATTAGGTTTGTCTGACGCCCTTTTAAAAGCGGTCAGTAAGCAAGGTTATGAAACACCTTCACCCATTCAGCAAAAAGCAATACCAGCGGTTCTTGAAGGACGCGATGTTTTAGCATCTGCTCAAACAGGAACAGGGAAAACGGCTGGTTTTACACTTCCGTTATTACAAATACTATCTCAAACACATACGTCTCATCGTAGACCTATTCGTGCTTTAATTTTAACACCAACACGTGAATTAGCAGCACAGGTTTATGAAAATGTAAAATCTTATAGTGAATTTACTGATTTACGCGCGTTGGTTATTTTTGGAGGTGTAAACCAAAAACCACAAGTAGCGTCACTAAATCGTGGAGTTGATATCTTAGTTGCAACACCAGGACGCCTTTTAGATTTACAGAATCAAGGTGTTATTTCATTAAAGCAAATAGAAATTCTTGTTTTAGATGAAGCTGACAGAATGTTAGATATGGGTTTTTTACGGGATATAGAGCGTATTATGGCTTTAATGCCACCTAAAAGACAAAACTTATTGTTTTCGGCTACGTTTTCTAAAGAGATAAAAAAACTGGCCAACGGAATTTTGCGAAAGCCCGTTTTAGTTGAAGCAACGCCAGAAAATTCCACGGTAGATGCTATTACACAAAAAGTATATCGCGTTGCTAAAGGCAAAAAAACGGATTTAATTATCAAATTGATTTTAGATGGTAATTGGAATCAAGTGCTTGTTTTTACACGTACTAAACATGGTGCAAATAAACTTTGTAAAAAAATGATTAGTAGCGGAATTACAGCAGCTGCTATTCATGGAAATAAAAACCAAGGGGCAAGAACCAAAGCATTGGCTGGATTCAAATCTAGTAAAATAAGTGTTTTAGTTGCTACAGATATTGCAGCTCGTGGATTAGATATTCCATTATTACCGCATGTTATAAATTTTGAGTTACCAAATATATCTGAAGATTATGTACATCGAATAGGTAGAACAGGTAGAGCAGGAGCCAGTGGTGAAGCTATTTCTTTAGTGAGTGCTGATGAAACCACATTTTTACGTGATATTGAAAAATTAGTAGGTGAGCGAATTCCTGTGACTATTATGGAAGGTTTTGAACCAGATCCTAATGCATCTACACAGCCTATTAAGCAAGGTCAAGGTAGAAGTCAGCAACGTAGCCCTAAAAAAGCGCAGTCTGGTTCTAGAGGTCCATCAGATAATTCATCTAGAAAGTCGAATAGATCTAATGATAATCGGTCATCAAGTAGACGTCCAAAAAGTAGGCGAGATTAGGGATGAGCCCAGAATTGAAGATAAAAATAATAGAGGTTTGTAATACTAAAATAGCACAGAAAGGCGAAAATGTTGGTTTGTCTTTCTATGCTTTTTTCGCGAATAGAAATGATAATCCTAAACTGCTTATGGAAGCAGCAACTTGGTGGATTGAAACACACCAATTAGATCATTTTGAAAAAGCAGTAAAAATAAAAAGTTTAGTTAGTTTGTAATATGGAACAGCAAC
>DIAL01000160.1:12223-13136 GCA_002414705.1 Flavobacteriaceae bacterium UBA5079 | reverse complement strand
AAGAAGAACCTATTGATATTAATGCAGTTGCAGATGAAATCCAAGCATTAGATATAGAAATAGCTGAAACCGATAAACGTATTGCATCTTATTGTGAGGAGTTAAATATTAAAACACCTTTTTAATGATGGAAAAGCAATTAATACCACAATTGAGGTTTTCAGAATTTGAAGAAACTTTTAAAGCAGAAATATTTGATGATATTTTAAGTGTAACTAGATTGGCAGGTTATGAATATTCAAAATATTGGAAAGAAGATGATAATAAAGAAATTATAGCTTTAAGAGGCTATAATATTGGTAGTGGTAAATTAGAATTAAGAGATTTATCATATATATCTAATAAATTATCGTTACAGCTAAAGAGGTCTCGCCTTAATAAAGGGGATATTATATATCCTTGTGTTGGTACTATTGGTAATGCTGTTGTAATTGAAGAAAATGACAAGTATCATATTCAGCAAAATATTGCTAAAATAACCTGTAATAAAACAACAAATCCTTTCTTTATTTCTCAATTTTTGATGTCTCACTTGGGGATGAAAGAGGTTTTAAGATTTAATGCTACGAGTAGTCAGCCAAATGTTTTAGTGGGCAGTTTAAGACAATTTAAAATTAACCTTCCATCTCTTCCAGAACAACAAAAAATAGCATCATTCCTTACAGATGTAGATGATAAAATTACCAAACTAACAAAAAAGAAAGTCCTTTTAGAGCTATACAAAAAAGGCATAATGCAAAAAATCTTTAATCAAGAACTACGGTTTAAAGATGATGAGGGTAATGAGTTTCCTGTTTGGGAGGAGAAGAAGTTGGGTGAGTTGACAAGTTTAATAACTAAAGGTACGACACCTACAAGTTTAGGTTTTAGTTATTTAAAAGAAGGTGTTAATTTCGTTAAAGTTGAATGTATC
>DIAL01000160.1:11632-12060 GCA_002414705.1 Flavobacteriaceae bacterium UBA5079 | reverse complement strand
AATGTATCAATAATACAGGATTTATAGATATACAGTCTACACCTAAAGTATCGCAAGAGTGTAACATCGCCTTAAAACGTTCTGAATTAAAAGTTAATGACATATTATTTTCTATTGCTGGTACATTAGGTAGAACTGCATTAGTTAAAGAAAAAGACTTACCTGCTAATACAAATCAAGCTTTAGCCATAATTCGATTAAAATCAAGAGTTAATTTAAGTTTCATTAATTATTCGTTAAATACAAGTAATATTGAGAACTATATCTTAAAAATGGTTTCAGTTGGTGCGCAACCAAATTTAAATCTTCAACAAGTAGGTGCTATAATTATTAAATTACCAACTATAGCAGAACAAACCAAAATAGCCAATTTCTTATCAGATATAGATGTAAAAATTGAAGCCTTAAATACCAAAATAGAAAATAGT
>DIAL01000160.1:11249-11498 GCA_002414705.1 Flavobacteriaceae bacterium UBA5079 | reverse complement strand
TACCAAAATAGAAAATAGTAAAAGCTTTAAAAAAGGTTTATTGCAAAAGATGTTTGTTTAAAAAAGTGTTAATAAGTAAACCTATAGGTTGATTATATGAAAATAGTTGATATATTTGCAATAGTAAATGCTAGTTTATACGCTGTACAATATGACGGTAAACCGTATGATGAGTTTAAAACACTATTTGACCAATGGCAAGATATAGAGTATTTAGAGGATTTTTTTGAAAATAATAAAAAGGATTTA
>DIAL01000160.1:10526-11103 GCA_002414705.1 Flavobacteriaceae bacterium UBA5079 | reverse complement strand
TTGAAAATAATAAAAAGGATTTAGAAGAAGGCTTTTACAAAGGGATATCAATTGAAGACGCCATCTTAAGAACAACTAATGAAGCGTCTAAGTTTGAACAAAAAATTAAAGAATCTGCTGAAAATAGTATTTGCAATCCAGATGAAGAAAATACCTTAGAGAAAGTAGTATTTAAATCTTTACATAAAGATATTTTAAATAATGATTACATTGAAAGTAAAGCATATGGAGTAAAACATAAATCTTGGCTTAGAATTTATGCAATAAGATTAACCGAGAATGTATATTTTGTTTCTGGTGGTGGAATTAAAATAACTAAAGATATGACACCAGAATATTTAAAAGATGAACTAAAAAAGTTAAAAGCAACAACCGAATACTTAAAAGAAAACTTCATCGTTGATGATGATGATTTAGGTTATATAGAATTAGGAAGTTATGGAGAAGAATAGAAAAGAAATCATAGCAAAATTAAATACTTTAACTAAAGGGAATAAAAGCCAATGGTTAAAAGACGCTAAATATAGAGCAGACAATCAAGAGTGGTTAAAAAAATCACAAGCAATCGCTCTTAAAA
>DIAL01000160.1:10071-10422 GCA_002414705.1 Flavobacteriaceae bacterium UBA5079 | reverse complement strand
ACAATCGCTCTTAAAATATTAAGAAAATTAAGAGAAAATAAAACAAATCAAGTAACGCCTTCAAGTCAAGTACAGTTAGCTAATCAATTAGGAGTGTCTGCTCAACAGGTAAGTAAGTGGGTTAAAGGTAAAGAAAATTTTACTTTAGAAACAATCACTAAATTAGAAGCAGTATTGTCTGTTAGTTTAATGGAAACAACTAAACCACAAACAAATATTTTAAAACGTACATCTTTTACTGAAAACGTAATGTATTCTAGAAGAGATAAAGTTGAATATACAAAAAGAACAACAAAAAAAGAAGCTAAAGTGATTCCTTTACATAAAACAACATCAACATCAACATCAACA
>DIAL01000160.1:9477-10018 GCA_002414705.1 Flavobacteriaceae bacterium UBA5079 | reverse complement strand
AACATCAACATCAACATCAACATTCACTAATAAATACGCACTTCAATCATGAAAGAAGTTGGTTTTGCTTTAAGAAAAATTAATACTGAGGAATTTGCAACTATTGATACGGAAGTTGTTGAAGAAAAAGAAGTAGATATTCAACTCAATGTTAATAATGGTTTTGGTATTAATGAAGAAAATAAACGAGTAGCATGTTTTTTTCATTTGCAATTTGAGTTAGATAAATCACCTTTTATTATTTTAAAACTTAATTGTGAGTTTGAAATAGAGAGAAGTGCGTGGGAAAGTTTTATAACTACAAAAAATAAAATAAAGTTTAAAAAGGGGTTATTACAACATTTAGCAACAATAACATTAGGTACAGCTAGAGGTGTTTTACATGCGAAAACAGAAAATACACCTTATAATAAATTTTACTTGCCAACGATAAATGTCATTGAAATGATAACGAAAGATGAAAGTTTCGATTTAGAGAAATAATAATGACAACGCAACCAGAACAAGTATTATAAAACAATTTAATAAGCCAACTCATTAG
>DIAL01000160.1:8567-9283 GCA_002414705.1 Flavobacteriaceae bacterium UBA5079 | reverse complement strand
TAAATACCAAAATAGAAAATAGTAAAACCTTTAAAAAAGGCTTGTTGCAACAAATGTTTGTGTAATAACGGAGTAAGAAACCAAGACAGCCTCATGTATTAAAACAGTTTAAATCTTCGAGATTCTTGTTAAATCTCGAAGTATTTAGTAGTTTTACCATTATGATAGAGCAAGCACCAAAATTTGCGTTTTCCAAAAAAACAGTTACTAGTTTAAAAGAGCTAGAAACGGTAAGCATCATTAAAAACATTAATGATGACTATTTGTATTGGGATAAAGTAAAGTACAAAAAAACCAAGTTTGAGCCCAATGAGCTATGGAACATTGTAAAATTAAGTAGATTGTTAAAGTCGGATACGTTAACGTTTAATAACTACAATTTTAAATATGTAAATACAGATTACATACAAAAAGTAGTACATTTTTTCGATATGAATATTGGCGGTTACATGGGCGCAAAAAACATTATTCCAGAAGAAGATAAAACACGCTATTTAGTAAGTTCTATAATGGAAGAAGCCATTTCTAGTAGTCAAATAGAGGGCGCAAATACGACTAGAAAGCGTGCTAAAGAAATGTTGCGAAAAGAAATAAAACCGCATACAAAATCAGAACAAATGATTGTAAATAATTACATTACAATCAAGCATATTACTCAAAACAAATTAGAAAACTTAACGCCAGAAAAATTATTAGAAATACATCGTTTAATTTCT
>DIAL01000160.1:7635-8482 GCA_002414705.1 Flavobacteriaceae bacterium UBA5079 | reverse complement strand
TAGAATCTAAAACAGAAGAAGGCGCTTTTAGAGTAAGTAATGATATTTATGTGGTAGACCACTTAAAAAGCGAGGTGGTACATACACCACCAAACTATAAAGAAGTTCCAGATTTAATACATGAGCTGTGTGTCTTTTTTAATGAAGATGTAGATAAAGATAATTTTATACACCCGTTACTAAAGGGTATTATTATTCATTTTATGATTGGGTTTATTCATCCGTTTACAGATGGTAATGGACGAACGGCAAGAGCTTTGTTTTATTGGTATTTATTAAAAAAAGGCTATTGGTTAACAGAATATTTATCCATTTCTAAAATAATTCAAGACACAAAAAATCAGTATGAAAAAGCTTTTATTTATACCGAAAACGATGAAAATGATTTGTCTTATTTTATTACCTATAACTTGAAAGTAATGGAAAAAGCTTTCGAGGCTTTAAAAAATTATATCCAAGAAAAACAAAAGAATCATTTTAAAATAGCACGTTTTATTAAAATTCCAAATATTAACGAACGTCAAGCACAACTACTTAAATTAGTGCATGACAATCCTGAAATTGTATTTAATACCAAAGAAATAGAAAACAGATTTAATGTGTCAAATTATACAGCAAGAACAGATTTAAAAGGTTTGGTAGAATTAGGTTTCCTAGAAATTATACCCGTTAATAAAGTGAAAAGAAATTTTATAAAATCTACTCATTTTAATGAACTTTTAAAAAAGCATAAAATTGTGTAAATGCTTCAATGTTTAGCAGAAATCTTGAAGTATTTAAAAGAAAAAGAAATGACAACACAACCAGAACAAGTATTAGAAAATAATTTAATAAGCCAACTCATTAG
>DIAL01000160.1:7090-7530 GCA_002414705.1 Flavobacteriaceae bacterium UBA5079 | reverse complement strand
AATCAGTTGTTATAAAAACAGAAGAGGATTTATTAAGTAACCTAAAAGCGCAATTAGAAAAGCATAATAAAACAACATTTACAACTTCGGAGTTTGATAGAATAGTTATACATCTTTCAAAAGGTAATATTTTCGATAAAGCCAAAACTTTACGAGATAAATATGTACTTCAAAAAGATAACGGAGATAAAGCGTATATAGAGTTTATTAATCAAGACTTTTGGTGTCAAAATCAATTCCAAGTAACCAATCAAATTACTATAAACGGTAAAAGAGAAAATCGTTACGATGTAACAATACTTATTAACGGTTTGCCATTAGTACAAATAGAATTAAAGCGTAGAGGTATAGAACTCAAAGAAGCCTTTAATCAAATACAACGCTATCAAAAAGAATCGTTTGCGTTTAATAATGCACTTTTTAATTATGTGCAAATCTTT
>DIAL01000160.1:4791-6950 GCA_002414705.1 Flavobacteriaceae bacterium UBA5079 | reverse complement strand
TAGATACTAAATATTATGCAAATAGTCAAAAGCAGAGTTTTAAGTTTACTTCTTTTTGGAGTGATGAAAAGAATAAAAAAATAACTCAATTAGCCCCATTTACAAGTATCTTTTTAGAGCCTTGTCATATTGCTAAAATGATTACCAAATATATTGTGTTACATGAAAGCGATAAGATTTTAATGGTATTAAGACCTTATCAGTATTATGCAGTAGAAGCAATTATTGATAGAGTAAAAAATTCAAATAAAAATGGATATATATGGCATACTACAGGTTCTGGTAAAACGCTAACATCATTTAAAGCAAGTCAGATATTAACGCATAATCCTAAAATTAAAAAAGTAGTATTTGTAGTAGATAGACAAGATTTAGATGACCAAACCGTCAGAGAGTTTAGGGCATTCGATAAAGATAGTATTGATGGTACAGAGAATACTAAAATGCTTATCAGTCAATTTTTAGATAATAACAGACCTCTATTAGTTACTACCATACAAAAGCTTAATAGTGCTATTTCAAAGGCGAAGTTTAGAAAACAGATTGAAGCTTTAAAAGATGAAAAAGTAGTATTTATATTCGATGAATGTCATCGTTCACAGTTTGGAGATACACACAAACGTATTGTAAACTTCTTTACCAATCATCAATTATTTGGCTTTACAGGAACGCCCATATTTGTAAAAAATGCGATTAGTAAAAAGAGTATCAAACAAACAACAGCTAATCTTTTTCACGAGTGTTTACATCAATACGTAATTACAGATGCTATTAGAGATGAAAATGTATTAAAGTTCTCAATAGAGTATTATAATGTTTTTAAATCTAAAGAAAATACAGCAGATGTTAAAGTTGAAGATATAGACAAACAAGAAGTATATGAAAGTGAAGAGTATCTAAATACCATTACTAACTATATTATTGCAAATCACAATCGTAAAACACATCATAGAACGTTTACAGCAATGTTTTGTGTAAGTAGTGTAGATATTCTAATAAAATATTATGAGCTATTTAAAGCTAAAAAAGAAGCTGGTGAACACCGTTTAAATATAGCCACCATATTTTCCTATGCACCTAACCCAGAAGATACAAATGCAAACGGCGAAATTCCCGAAGAAGATTTTCCTGACATGCTTATGGCAGCAGAGCCTGATGCAAGCTATGGCTCAATACCACATAAAGATAAACTAGACGAATATATTGCTGACTATAATGAGCAATTTGGTTCTAAACATTCGGCAAAAGATGGCAATACATTTTTAAGCTATAAAAAAGATATTTCTAAACGTGTTAAGAATAAGCAGATTGATATTTTATTAGTCGTTAATATGTTTCTTACAGGTTTTGATAGTAAGTCTTTAAATACACTTTATGTAGATAAAAATTTAAATTATCACGGTTTAATACAAGCCTTTTCGCGCACTAACAGAATCTTAAACGAAAAGAAATCACAAGGAAACATTTTAGCATTTCGTAATCTCAAAGAAAACACAGATGAAGCAATCAAATTGTTTTCAGATAAAAATGCACAAGAAACCATTATAATAGCACCTTATGAGGAACAAGTAAAGAAATTCAACGAAGCTTATAAGGTATTAATGGGTATTGCACCAACAGTAGATAGCGTAAATGATTTGGTTACTGAAGAAGATGAATTAGAATTTGCAAAAGCCTTCAGAGAAATAATGCGACTAAAAAATATATTAGTATCATTTATCGAATTTACATTTGATGATACGCATATGAAAGACCAAGAGTTTGCAGATTATACAAGTAAATATTTAGACCTATACGACAAGATAAAAACGAATAACCAAAAAGAATCGGTATCTATTTTAGATGAAATTGATTTTGAATTAGAGTTAATACATCGTGATGAAATTAATGTAGCTTACATAATGAAGCTGTTAGCACAATTAAAAGATGCGAAACCAAAAGACCAAGCAAAACAGAAAAAACAAATTATAGATTTAATTGCAGGAGAATCTGAATTAAGAAGTAAACGAGATTTAATAGAAAAGTTTATTCAAAATAATCTACCTAAAATAAACGATAGTGTAACGATTGAAGATGAATTTAAAAACTATTGGCAAGAAGAAACTAAAAAAGCACTACAAGAATTAAGCACAGCAGAAGCACTAAAACAAGAAAAAGTA
>DIAL01000160.1:0-4739 GCA_002414705.1 Flavobacteriaceae bacterium UBA5079 | reverse complement strand
CAAAGAGAGTCCATAAGCACCAGAATAACAGAAAAAATAAAAGACTTTGTAAAAACTTTTATTAATGGGGTGGATAATTAAACTCTATTATGTCAGTTAAAGATAAGGCGCCCCAAAAAAGAATTGAGTACTATGGTAAAAACATTCGTGTTTCAAGAACAGGTGGTGTATCTGCAACAAAAACAGTATCTAAAGATGGATATGGGGCTACTATTAATACTAAACATGGTTTAAGACTACATAAAAGGCTTTTTAAAGGAGCTAGAATGGGGTTTCAAAATGGTAATTTTCAATTTATAGGAAGATATAGTAGCGGTCCTTTTAATTTCAACGTATCAAAAACAGGCGTTAGTACATCTATCAAAAATAAAAGAGGGTCTTATAACCTGTTAAAACCTAATTATTCCAGTTTTAAACTTGCAGGCGTACAAGTAAGAGGTGAAAATGCAGCAACATTGCAGTTAATATTTATGATTTTTACATTTCTAGTAAATCTCGTAAAACTTATCTGGCACATTGCAATAAAAATATTTTGGCTGTTTTTTTTAATGATAAAATGGGTAGCAGATTTTATTATAGGTTTTTATAAAGGGTATAAAAATAATAATTAACAGTAACTAATAATTTCCCACAACACAAAATCCTGAATTTTGCAATTATCCGATGATTGGGACAGTAAGCATATGTCTCTACACATTTATGAGGATTGGAGATTTGTTGTCTTTTGTCAATAAATATGATGGAAAAAATGAACTTTAAAACAAGTAAAAACTACATATTTAGGCAGTCTAAAACTTCTAACCCTGCAATTATAAATATATCTTCTGAACTATTAGATATTTTAAAGGAAAGAGGCTTTACATTGCCAAAAATGAAAAGTTAAGCTAAATTTAATGAGGCTGTAAAAACAGTTTGTAAAAGAGCAGGTATTAAATATTTAGTCAAAAAGCGTTTATTTAAAGGTTTAATGAAGTTGAAAAGTATAAATTAAGTAAGTTCTCGAACTGGAAGGTTATCTTTTTGTACAAATGCATATCTTATGGGTATTCCCAATAACGCAATAATGACTGTTTCAGGGCATAAAAAGGAAGAAGTTTTTCTTCAATATATTAAGGCTTCAAGTATTGAGAAAGCGCAGGCAATTTCTGAAATTGATTTTATTGGCATCAATAAAAGTGTTTAAAAAACATCTCTAGTTTTAGTTGATAGTTTATTGGTTAGTTATTACAGAGCGGAAAATTTTTAAAATAAAAAAGTAGCTGAACCACAATATATGGTTCAGCTACTTAAATTTACTTTGAAAAGGGTATTAGAATATTAGTTCTTAATCACCTTAAAAGTTTTATATACGCCTTGTTTTTTTAACTTAATTAGGTAAACTCCGTTTTCAAAACTTGACAAATCTATATTACTCTCATTTGAGCTATCAAGTGTTTCAGACAATATTAATTGACCTAACAAGTTGACTAACTCTAAAGTTTCAAATCGAGCAATAGAATTGTCAAAGTTAACTACAGACGTTGTAGGATTTGGGTATAGTTTTATTTCTAAATCATTGTACTCTTGAATATTCAGTGTGTTTTCAATTTGCTGTAAACCTGCGAGTGCATCTACTTTTCCATATCCCCATAAAATATTTGGGGTTGAAAATAAATCTTCTGTATAAACATCAGTTATAGCCGTGTTTTGCATTAATGTGATTACTTCATTGGTGGTAAGGTTTGGGTTAGCCTCAAGCCATAACGCAGCTATACCTGAAACTACTGGCGAGGCCATTGAGGTTCCTTGCAACTTTGCATAAGGATTGTTTCCAAATAGATAATCTATATTATCGATATTGAAATTGTCATCTACTGGGCTAACAGAAGAAACTATTGCATTTCCTGGTGCCGAGATATTGGGCTTTTGCACAAAATCTATTCTTGGGCCAATTGAGGAAAATGAGGAGATATTATCTTCTATAATGAAATTTCCAAATGGGTCTGTGTTAGTGGAATTATAAGAAGCTACTCCTAAAACACCCGTTGCAGATGCAGGGTTACTAATAGAATATATACCATCACCTTCAACAAAACTATATATATCAGGTCTTGGATTGTAAAATTCAGAATAAAGACACCATGAGTGAACAACTGTATTGTTTGCTGTGACCTGAAAAATCAAAAAGTCATCAGAATCATCATTGTTTGTTCCAACAACAACATGAAGATGAGGTCTATTGTTTAGTGGGTTAATTTCTGAAAACAATGAAACTTGCCAGACATCTTCTGTACATGTTGCGCAGTCATTGTCTTCTAAAATAATTGGGGTAGTTGTTGCAAAATTTCCATTAACAACAATAGACTGTCCTGTTGATGATTGTAGTGTGCCAGTACTAGTATTAAATACTTGAAATGCAACTTCAAAAGATGAATTTACCCCATTGTTTTCTCCCCAAAAATCAAAAAATGAACTTGATAAACCTGTATTGATATTTTGATTTACAACAGGTGAGTTATTATTCCTGTCTAATAGAAATAAAGACTCTTCACCTGTGAATTCCAAATAAGCGTGTTTTGCAGAACCCCCATCATTTCCAGCAGCTGCAACTATTACAAGCCCTTGTTCATTCGCGAAATTATCTATTACTTGTTCTTGAAGAGTGCTGCCATCGTGCGGCCCTAGACTTGTTCCAAAACTCATATTTACCACAAGGGGTTTATTCACAGATTCCGAATAGTTTTTCAAGTATTCGATACCGTCAATAAAAGTATTATTTACTTGACCTGCAAAGGAGCTAATAACTGCACTAAATCCACTTACTAATACAATCTCAGAGTCTGGTGCCATACCTCTTAAATCTGATATATTTCCTGTTCCAGCAGCAATGCCAGCAACATGGGTGCCGTGTGACTGGTTAGGAATATCAAACAAACTAGATGTTATTTCTGACTCACCAACAAACTCTGAGCCATAATTAAAACCTAGCGCAGTTGGTGGTGAACCTGTATCGTTAGCTCTTTCCCAAACTCTGGTAATTCTTAAATTTCCATTTTCATCCTTAAAATTATCGTGATTGTAGTAAAAACCCTCATCGATTATACCAACTATAACACCATTGCCTGTATATGGTTGGTTTAATGTGAAGCCTCCATGTACTTCATCAACATTTGTTTTGTCCCTTGCATTCATTACTTGTGGTTCCATATTCCCACCTGCATCAGCATACAACAAGCAATCAATATCTTCTAAGGCTTTAATTTCTGATAGCTTTACAAATGCTGTAGCAAAAGTATTATTGTACTTGTAGAGATTTTTAAATACTTGATTCTGCATTGCGTTCTCACAGTCTTCATTAAACTTTAAAGAAATCCTTACTAAGCTGTTTATAGTTAAGCTTTCTAAACTATTTGATTTGTTCTGATTCGCTTTGTAAATTAGAAGTTGTGTAGAAGTAGAAAGTTTTGAAGTTCCAATTGTTTGTAATTTTTTAGTGTTGTTAAGTTGTGTTTGAGAATAACTGAAAGAAACAATTAAACACAATGTGACTAGTAGATGTCGTTTCATTTTATTTATTTGATTCCTCGCCCTGAGAAGAATGTTTAGATTTTTAAAACCTATAAGCGCAGGACATTTTACTGTATACTCGCTTGAGCGTTCGACCAAGAACGCGGAACAAAGTATAAGAATAGCCTGCGTTGTAGCGAGGCGATTATTTATATTTCTTTGTTACTTTTTAAATTTGGTCGATTTTTTAAACAAGAAATATAGCAAACGATATAGTTTTTGATAATTTAGCAACAAACATAAAGAACCAATTTATAGCTACATTACGGGAATCCGTAAGTCTCATCTGGTTTTCGTGAATACTAATATTTTCCACTTTCTATTTTAAATAAATCTCCTAGTTATAAACTCCAAAGTGTTCACTATAATCCTTTCTAAATCAAACTAAAACAACTTTTTGAATATTATTTTATTGGCTAATTTTCCAGGGTGTTTTTTATTTTAATAAATAATTTTTATTTTTTAAAATAATTTTAAAATACTACCGATAAGGTTTTGGTGAGCATAATAGTTAATCAATTGAAACGCTTTCCACCCAGCCATACTCAAAATAATTTGGCTCATCAAATTTATGGATGGTCACAATATCTCTTAAATTGATAGTATCACCATTTACTTCGATTAATATTGCATTATTAGCAATCTCGCCGCTAACAAAGCTATCCAACTCAATGTAGCAACCTTTCGTTAATTCACTGTGGTTGCTCTCGCTCCAAACAAATATATAATCAGCATTGGAGGCTATCTTAGCATAATCGCTTTTGTCGGTCAATTCACCCAAATGCTTGTTGGGGCAAATCACATTACCATCGAAGTGTTTTTTAATAAACTCATAAACGAGTTTTTCTTCTGCTGTGTTGAAAAGTGACTTGCTATGGGAAAAGTATGCCATATCACCTGAAAACTTAAAATTCATTTTTCTACGTTTCATAATTGTTTATTTTTTTGTTTGTCTTTTTAATTTTTACTACTGTATTTGGGTGGATGCCAACAATTTTAGCCACCTCGACATTCTTGTAGTCTTTATTGAGTAAATCCAACGCTTTTTTGTTTTTATCCTTATTTAAAAACTTTAAAGCACTTTCTTTAGTTCCTTTGTTTCTACCTTTATATATTCCTTTAGCTTTTGCAATAGCAATACCTTCTAGTTGGCGTTCTCTTATTTGCTTACGCTCCATTTCGGCAACCACCCC
>DIAL01000042.1:6569-9289 GCA_002414705.1 Flavobacteriaceae bacterium UBA5079 | reverse complement strand
ATAATATTTTTGTAGCCATCAATGGAAAAGGGATGGTCATCTATTAATAAAATTTTTAGAATTTCTTTCATGGTAGAATTAAATATAACAATACAAAGTTGACTTAAATTCTTTAAAGAAATTTATTATTCTAGTAGAATGAATTTTTCACTTATTAATTTGAGTTATAAAATCATTACGGTATTTCCGTAAAGATTTCATTTAAATACCTTACTGAAAGTAAGGTTGGGTTTTTATTTTTTGAGAATTTGGATTCTATATTGCTTAACAATTAAAATTGAGCCTTAAATGAATAAATCAGCCCTTACCGTTGCTATATTATTAAGCATACCTTTTTCATTTTCAGTATTTTCACAAAATCCTGATCATAATATTAATCATATGCTCGAATTGCAGACAAAACCTCCAGGATTAACTGATTTTGTTAAATATGGAAATCTTTCAAATATTTCATATACAGGTGAGTTAAAGGTGGATATCCCATTGATTAGTGCTCCTATACCTAATAATAATCCGATAAATGTATCTTTGTCCTATGTTGGTTCAGGATTTAAACCAGCAAAACGCAATGGACTTGTAGGTCAAAATTGGTTTTTAAATGCAGGAGGTGTTATCACTAGAGAGGTTAATGGTATGCCTGATGACCAAAGAGGGGCTCCTCATTCATATTCTAATGATCCAAACTACACTAACGGTTTTATTGTGGGCGTTGAAAATAGACAATATAATGCTGAAGATGTTTTTAATTGGAGTTCAATTACAGGTTATAAGGATAGTCAATATGTTCAATATTATTTATTCGGAAACCCAAATGTAAATAATTTTTCTCAAAATGATGTTAATAATTATGAAGCAAACCCTGACATATTTACTTTTAACTTTAATGGTATTTCGGGTAAATTTTTCATGGGTAATGACGGAAACGTTAAGGTTGCAACAAATACTCCTAATAAATTAACCGTTGATTTGAGTGGATTGGCTTTTCAACCCGATAATACGGACAGTTGTATACCTTCTGGACCATCTGAAATAACAATAAAGGATGATAATGGGAATATTTATTTTTTTGGAGGAGAAACAAAGAATTTGGAATATTCACTTTCAATACCAATTGATTCGGAAGGTAATGCTGCGGGAAGTAGTGATGAAAGACCAATAATAGACGCTTGGTATCTTTCAAAAATCGAATATTATAATGGATATGTAGTTCATTTTGTTTATCGTGATGATTCAGAATTAGATGATTACTTTGCAAATGAAGAAAGCTTTGTTCATGGTAACTACTACGAAGAATACACTCCAGGTACAATAAACAAGAAAGATTTTCTACAATTTAGTGAATTTTACAGTCGCCAATCAATAATTACTGGTTGGACAGGCAGTATTCCAGGTACGGGCGGCGTAAGTGGACAAACAACTTATAACTTAAGCTATTCCGTGCGAAAAATAGCAATTTTAGAGAGTATTATTGCTGATGATTTTGAGATTAACCTTCAGTACTCTAGACAGGAGCAAAAATTTAATACTAGAAATGGTAATGTTCAAAATGATATACCTAGAAACACTAGCTTTTTTGAATTGGATTACAATGATGGGTTTAAAGATATAAAGCTTGATAACATTACTTATAATAGTAAATCTAATGGAATTGCGTTTAATTTAATTAATTCAATAAATTTTAAATATGACTATCTAGGAGGTGAGCACAGCAGAATGTTTTTATCTTCAATGAATCAAAATGGAATACCCCCTTATAAATTTGAGTATTATGCAACTGGTAATTTGCCAAAACCGATTACGAAAGGTACTGATCATTGGGGATTTTGGAATGGCAGAAATGATAATAGTAATCAAATAACCCCATCTGTAAATCTGGATATCTATGGGGATTTCAGTTATAGTGGTGCTAACAGTAATTCTAGAGATCCTATTTTTAGTTTTGCAGTTAAAGGACAATTATATAAGATGGTTTATCCTGCAGGAGGTTATAGTACATTTGAATATGAGCCACATAATTATTATAAAAGGCTTGAAACTAGATTTGAACATGATTTTGTACCTAAACTTTACAATGAATCTGGAGTTGCTGGAGGTACAAGAATAATGAAGATTATTGATCATGAGAGTGATCAACCTATTTTAGAGAAAGAATACAAATACTTAAATAATTTTAATGGTGCGGAAGGGATTGATAGTGGTATCTTGTTAAAATGGCCAAGGTATGCTTTAGCTTTTCGTAATTCAGATACAACGTTTGGATATATTAGATCTACTCCAATTGGTAAAAATCTTGCAGAGTCAATTCACATGTCATATTCGGAAGTTGTTGAAGTTATTAATGGGAATGGAGATGAAGGTAATGGTTACACAGTGACAAAATTTAGGGATTTTATAACAAATCCAGATGACCAAAATTATGATTGGACAACAATTCGGTTTGGTTTAGCTCAAGGTGTTACTCCATTGGGATTAGCACAAAATTATGCAGGTTATTTTTTAAATGACAGAAGTATTGAGCGAGGTAAACCACTTTGGACTAAAATTAAGGATGAAAGTAATAATCTAGTTGAGGAAACGGTTTACGAGTATAATGAAAACCCATTTAGGTTAAATCAATTTTCAACTCAAATCCATATCTCTAGCTTTTATGCTCAAGCAAACAAGCTATATTATTATTCAGATTTTTTGACTAAATCAACTAATAACAAATATCTGGATAT
>DIAL01000042.1:4945-6499 GCA_002414705.1 Flavobacteriaceae bacterium UBA5079 | reverse complement strand
TATCAATACTAATGCGTATGACAGTGATACAAAAAAAATCATAAGAAGTTCAATAATTTCTAGTAACAATGATGAAGTTGCAACTATAAACAATTATGCTTTTAATAGTGATTATCATTTAGTTTTATTGTCCGACAGCCAATCATTCCATAATGATCAATTAATAGCCAGTAAAGAAATCCTTTATGGTGATCAAACAGACCTGCAAACTAACTTTAAGTATTACCCTAAAGAAATTATTAACTATAAACATAATGGTCAATCGGAAGATTCTGCTTCTAAAATAATTATTCATAAATATGATTCAAAAGGAAATCCTTTGGAAGTCTCAAAAGCAGACGGATCACATATATGTTACATATGGGGTTATAATGAGTCACTGTTAATTGCAAAGATTGAGAATATTACTTACAATCAATTGAATTCGTCAATTATCGACAACTTACAAAACCTATCTAATATAGATAGAGATGGGGGAAATCCTCATATAAATGCTTCTTCAACAAGAGAAGATAATTTAAGGCAAGCTTTGAATGATTTAAGATCAGTACCCTCGTTGTCAGAATCTATGATAACGACTTATACATATAACCCTTTAATTGGAGTTACTACCATAACCGATCCTAGAGGCAATACTATCTACTATTACTATGATAATTCTGAAAGACTAGTTTTAGTCAAGGATAGAGATGGAAATAAATTGAGTAAAAATGAATATAATTATCAATCTGAAAACTAGTTTAAACATGAAAAACTTATTATATCTATTTTTACTTATATCGATTGCGGCTTTGAGCCAATCAAGAAATGAAAATTACGTAAAAACAACCAATTTTTTAGATGAGAACACTAATATTTATGATGATCTTAATAAATCAATTCAACCCAATGAAATATTTGGTGGAGATTTTAACGGTCTCATAGAAATTTCCGATTTATCCATAAATATTTCAGATGATCTATTAACAATAAATATAATAACAAATGGGAACGTCGGAACTAGAGGGTTAAGAACAGGAGTTATAGTTAGTCTTACACCGAGTACAGATCTTCCTGATTTTTCTGATTTAGGAGAAATATATTTCAATAATGGATTAACAACGGGTTATACAGTTAGTTTAATAAATAATAATTTGATTTTCACGGCAGACCCACAAGATGTTATCAGCGGAAGCGTGTCAATACAAAATTTCACTTTTATTTATGATTTAGATACATATGATCTAAAAAAAACTAAACAAATCACCTATTTTGACGATTTAGGTCGACCTAAACAAACTATAGCAAAACGAGCAGGAGGAAACGAGCAAGATGTAATTACACCAATAATTTACGATGCATATAGCAGAAGGGAAATAGATTATTTACCTTACGCTAACCAATCTCAAGCAACTGGTACTGGTTCTCTTAATTATAGTGACAATGAAACTATTATAATTCCTAGTTTAGATATTTATTATGATACAAAATTCCCAAACGAATGGGGTGCTTCTGACGATAAAAACCCGTACTCAAAAAAAAATTTAGAAAATGCACCAACTAGTAAGGTTTTGG
>DIAL01000042.1:0-4849 GCA_002414705.1 Flavobacteriaceae bacterium UBA5079 | reverse complement strand
ACCAACTAGTAAGGTTTTGGAACAAGGAGCTCCAGGAAAAGATTGGGCGCTAGGAAATGGACATACAATTAAATTTAATTATGCTGTAAATACCACTTCAGATGCAGTTAAAAAGTTCAACGTTAACTTTTTAAATTCAACAGAAGAGACAGAGTTAATCTATGATGGAATTTATAATCCTAGTGTTTTATACAAGACGATCACAAAAGATGAAAACTGGATGGTTGGACAACAATATCAAAAGGATCATACGACTGAAGAATTTAAAGATAGGCTTGGCCGAGTTGTTTTAAAACGAACTTATAACGCAACCGTTTTGCATGACACGTATTATGTGTATGATATATATGGAAACCTTACTTATGTGATACCTCCAGAAGCTTCGTGGCAAATTGGGCAAGGTCCTTTGGGTTTTCGTATTTCATCACAAACCAATTACTCATGGGCTGATTTGGTTTTAGTGGATAATGAATTTGCAGAAGAATACAACAAAAAGTTATTAGACTATGAAAATGAGGCAATCCTAAATGCAGATATTCAAAATAAGTATGGAGGTCAAGGTGGTTTTACTGTAAACACTCATGAAAATCAGGAGTTAGTTACTTTGAGTATTACTTTTTCAGCCGATACACCTTTCGCTTTAAAGCAAGGAGAATTAGTGAGCTTAACAGAATTTGGAAGCTTTAAAGACACAGAACTTGGTAAAATAATCGGTAATGATTTCGAATATATTTTTCTTATTAAAAACAATGCAATAATTTTGGAAAAACTGGGGAAAGGCGATGGCAAACTCACTAGTATAAATGAAATTTTTAATAGTGACATTAAACTTGCTTACACTAAAAATTATCCGTGGACATCATATGCAGACGTCGATCCTAAATTTGCAAATGAATATGAGAAACAATTAGATTCAATTCCTAATAGCGATATTTTAGGAGTTAATATTCCAAATGATTATGGAGGACAAGGCGGATTAAACATAACTATTGACGAAAATGATAATGTTTTTTTAATTTTCAACAGTTCAACAACAACTCCAATTAGATTAAAGGAGGGACTTGTAATTCCATTAAATGCAAAACGTAAAATTGCCGATAGAGATAATTTCGAGACATTTTTAGGTTATACCTTATCCATAAAGAACAACAGCCTGTTTATTAGTGGAAAACAATCGCTAACCTCTTTTATTCGCACTTTTGGAATACCTGTACCAACGATTCCTATAGATCATATTAAGGGGTTATGTTATATCTATCATTACGATGGCAGAAACCGATTAATTGAAAAGAAAATACCAGGAAAAGGTTGGGAATATATTGTTTATGATAAACTAGATAGACCCATTTTAACCCAAGATGCTAAAATGCGCTTAATTGGCAGTTGGCTTTTTACTAAATATGATGCTTTTGGAAGATTAGTTTACACAGGTTTATACCAAACTAATTCATCAATATTAGGTAATGAAAATGCAGATCGTATTCACTTACAAGCCCAAATCAATAATCAAACTACACACCATGAAACTAAATTAAATAACTCTAATAACATTATTGATGGTATCAATATTAAGTATACGAATAACACCTTCCCTATTGACAACCTTACTTTACATACTATCAATTATTATGATGATTACAGTTTCAATTATCCGTCGGAATTAGTCTTTTCTAACAGTTATAACCAGCCTCAAGCGGATAATGTTAAATCTCTAGTTACCGCAAGTAAAATTCGAATTCTAGATACTGATGATTGGATTACTACATTAACCTATTACGATGAGAAAGCACGTCCAATATATTCAGCTAGTAAAAACGAGTATTTAAATACCGTGGATTGGAGTAAAACGCAATTAGATTTTGTTGGTAAAGTTTTAGAAAGCACAACTTATCACGAAAGAACTGGACTGGCAACCATAGAAACAATCAATTCTTTTTCATACGATCATATGGGTCGTTTACTTACTCAAACACAATCCATAAATAATGGTTTACCGGAGCTTATAGTAAATAATCACTATGATGAGCTGGGACAGCTTACTAGTAAAAACGTTGGAGGGATCGTTTCAAACATTCCAGAAGACTCTAATGGCTTACAAACCGTAGATTATAATTACAACATTCGCGGATGGCTTCAACAGATAAACAATCCTGACAATCTTGGAAACGATCTATTCGGGTTTCAGATTTATTATAACAAGCCAACACACAGTACATCAATAGAGCTTTACAATGGAAACATATCTCAAACCAACTGGAAAACTAATTCGCAGAATCAGTCCAAGTTTTGGTATATGTACCGTTATGATGCCTTAAACCGCATTAAGAAAGCACAATTCGCAGGAGGTGGTTGGTATGATCGTTACAGCTTAAAAAACATCAATTATGATAGGAACGGCAATATCATTTACCTAAAAAGAAATGGTCATATTGTTAATAATCCTAACAGTAATAGTTCTTCAGATTTTGATGTGATGGATCAATTGACGTATACTTATGCTCCAAAAAGTAATCTGTTAATGTCTGTAACAGATGTGGCTTCTTATAACGGATTTGAAGACCAAAATACAGTAGATAATGATTATGGGTATGATGTGAATGGAAATTTAATATTTGATAAAAACAAAGACATTTTGAACATAAAATACAATCATTTAAATCTGCCAATAAAAGTTGAAACTATTAATGGTTTTATTGAATATGCGTATGATGCTATAGGTGTTAAACAAGACAAAAAGGTAATTGTGCCAAACGGTATAGTTTATAGAGAAACAGTTACTAGTTATGCAGGTAATTTTATATATAACAAAAATATTATTGGTGCTAACATAACTGAAGGTTTAGAATTCTTTAACCAACCAGAAGGTTATGTAAAACCGATTAATAATGAAAATTTTGATTATATTTACCAATATAAAGACCATTTAGGAAATATTAGATTGAGTTATAAAAATACCGGTACTGACACTACGCCTGTTTTGGAAATACAAGAGGAAAACAACTACTATCCCTTTGGACTTGAACATAAAGGTTACAATAATGTTGTGAACGGTGTTCAAAATAATTTTAAAACGTATCAAGGTCAAGAGTTCCATGATGAACTAGGATTGAATATGCATGAATTTAAGTATAGATTCTATGACGCTGCAATTGGAAGATTTTGGAGTGTTGACCCATTAGCAAATGATTATGTTTATAATTCTCCATATGCATTTAGCGAAAATAAGTTAGGTATGGGAATTGAATTAGAAGGATTAGAAATTATGCCTTTTGATATTATTTGGGCTGTTCTTCGTTCTGGTGTTCAAAGCAAAATGAATAGTGCTGGAGATTCTGCAAATAAAGCTTTAACTGCAATTAATCCTGCTAATACAGTAGCAAGAGCTGTAAACAATCCAAATTTTGACCCTGAAAAAGATAGAATTGCTAGAACACAAGAATTTGTTAAGCATGCAGGAGATGTTGCAGGACATGTTAGTGATGCAGGACATCTTACTTTAGATATTATAGGTACAGCGGAACCTACAGGACTTGTAGATGGAGTTCATTCATTATGGTATGCAGCTGAAGGAGATTATGTAAGTGCTGGTTTAACAGCTGCAGGTATTTTGCCATATATTGGAGATACTTTTAAAGCAGGTAAATACTTAAAGTATGGAGATGACGTAGCTGATTTAGTAAAAGCAACTGGAAAAATTGACGGTTCTGCAAAAGAGATTGTTACTGTTTTAAAAGAGGGAACAGTAGGAAATGGTATAAAAGTTGCGAATGATGCTATAGGAGGTTTAGGAGATGATGCAGTAGAAAAACTTGGAAAGTTTGGTAGTCAAGACGGAGTTAGGGTTGGCTCTCAATCAGCTAATGGTAAAAAAGGCTGGAGAGTTGATTATGATTCTAAAAAAGGCGGACATATAAATTGGTGGAATGGAAACGAGAAAGGGGCTATAATTTTAAATGCTGGACAGAATCAAATAGACCAAATTATTAAAAATGGAACTTTTTAAATTATGAATAAAGGGGATATAAAAAACTGGAAGTTAGAAGAAGTAATAAACGATATTGCTATTATTGATGATGTTTCTCAAGATTATACTAAACGTATTTTAGATAAGTTAAAAATACCAACTACTAATCATACATCTACAAATAGAGAGTTTACAGAAATTGATTGGAAAAAAATAGGTAGTTATCATAAGTTTTTCTTTGACAATGAAAAAGAGGAGGAACTTAATAAAGAAGCTTTTAGAAATTCTGTGTTATCTAAAAAGGAAAACATCATTATTACTTATGGGTGGAATGAACCACCAATAAAAATATCTACTCAAAAATTTATTGAAGATTGGGAAGATTTTATTGCTAGTACACAATGGGAAACAATTATTTTTAGTGAGGATTTGGAGCTAATTATGGAAGTAAGTAGAGATTATAATTTGCATAGTAATTTTAAAATAAGATAAAATTTAAAGATATTTTAAGCCACCTTTAGCAAGGTGGTTTTTTTATGCTCTAAAGCGAAGCTACATTTTTATTAAAGAAGTCTTTAAACTTTTTAGAAGTGAGCATTTTATCAATCATTTTAAAGATAATCATTCTATCGTCTGTACAGCAATCACTACTTTAAACTACAACAATACGTCACCAATATTGGGTTTTATTAATAAAATGGAGAATTATTAGGTAGGAGTTGAAAATTATAAAAAAAAGCAACGGTATTTTAAAACAGCTTCTTCTTTTGTTTGACTGTAACGGAGATTACTTGAGTATTTTTAATTTTTTAAAATAAAGTTGACTTTTGAAGTTGGTATAATGAATCAACTTTACACAGAAAGTATTGGACAATCATTAAAATT